>NZ_FRAJ01000007.1 GCF_900142285.1 Caminicella sporogenes DSM 14501
TATTCAAATATACTTGTGAAAAACTTAATATGCATCATGAGCAAATTCCTGTTAAGACACCAAATAAGAATGCTCATATTGAATCTTTTCATAACCTGCTTCAGAATGAATGCTTAAAATATTTTAGTTTTACAAGTTTCAAAGAAGCTTATAAAGAAGTTGTGAAATATATTGATTACTATAATAATACAAGAATTCATTCAGCTATTGGTTATATGACACCTATGGAATTTTATAGAGAAAACTCAAGCAATATTAAGAAAAAGTTAGTTGTTAGAGTTTAATTGTCCAAATTTAAGGGGTCAAACCGAAAATTAAGAATTAGAGTTAGAATAAAAAAAGACTTTAAAAGAAAGGCATTAAACTGAGAGCTGACAGCTGAGAACCGAGAGCTAATCTGTTACTTATAACCTGTTATATTAAATCTTAATTACAAAAGTTCTTCTTGAGTTGACCTGATGTTACATTAAATGATATAAATTAAATTAGAAAATATGTATTTTGTTGAAAAACAGCATTTTAGGGGGGCAGAAGATGAGAAGGTATTTGTCTTTATTTTTAATATTTTTTATTTTTTTTGGAATGACATGTGATGTATCTGCACTTAAAAAATATGAAAGAGAAACTGTACATATTATTGATGGTTCTAATGGCAGAGAATATGATGTGAAAGTTGTAAATATTTTAATGGGTGGAAATGATGTTATATCAGATGTCCCTGGAATGCTGTTTAATGACAGAACATTAGTTCCTGTAAGGTTTATAAGTGAAAATTTAGGAGCTAAGGTTACATGGAATCAAGATAGAAAAGAAGCTGTTATAAAAACAAATGAAAAGGAAATAATTCTTAAAATAGATAGTCCTATTGTTTTAGTAAATGGAGAAAAATATACTTTGCCATCTGGCGTTCCAGCAAAGCTTCTTGGTTATGAGGGAAATTATAGGACAATGGTTCCTTTAAGGTTTGTTTCAGAACAGCTTGGTATGGAAGTTGGTTGGATAGGAGAAACGATGACAGCCACTATTGATAAACCGCTACAATACATAAAAGATATTTATTATGATGGTTCTACAAAGTTTCCTGAAATAGTAATAAAAACTACAGGAGAAGTAGAAACTTCATCATTTTTCTTAGAGGGAAGTGAAGTTGGTGGAGAAGATAGATTAGTAGTAGATATTCCAAATACTATATTGGATATAGGAGATAAATCTAAAGTTGATTTAAATGGATTACTACATATAGATATTTATGAAAAAGATATAAAAGCAGTAAGAGCTTCTCAGTTTGAAGTAAATCCATATAAAACTAGAATTGTTGTAGATGTGAGTGTTAAAAAAGGATATAAGATAGTATATGATAAAGAAAAAAAAGAAGTTAGAATTAAATTTATAAACTTAGTAAACGATATAAAAATTGATAAGATATACAATGTAGATACAGTTATTATAAAAACAGAAGAAGAACCTGCTTATAATATAATGTTTTTAGATGGAAAAATTGTAGTAGACGTTTTAAATTCTCTACTTAATTATAAAGGTAAGCCAATAGAAGTTAATAAAGGTGGTATAAAAGGTGTAAGATTTTCACAATTTAAACCAGATCAAAACTATGAACCAGATGATAAGATTTCGAGGATTGTAGTAGATTTGGAGAAGAATGTAAGAGCAGAAGATGTATATATTGAACATATAAAAAATGATATATATGTATATGTAGCAGGTAAGCCGTTAGATGGATTTGACTATTATAAGGAAAATGTAAATACTGCTAAATTAGTTATAAATACTGATGGAGAGACTGAGTATACTGCAAAGTATATTAAAGCTGATAAAGAAGTAGTATTAAAAATAGAAAAGACTAAAATAAACTTGGATAGCATGAAACTTGATATAGAAGATAAAATTGTTAAAAATATCAGAATTGATAGTGATAGAAGTGAAGAATACTATTATATATATATTGAACTTGCTGATGGAACAGTATTTGTAGATAATTCATCTAGCAAATTGACGGATAAAATAATATTGAGCTTTATAAATAAAAGTCTTACTGTATCAAAATTTAAAGATAAATTAGTTGTTATTGACCCGGGACATGGGGGCAAAGACCCTGGAGCAATGAGTCCTAATTTAAGAATAAAGGAAAAAGACGTAGTTTTAGATGTTTCTTTAAAACTTAAGAAATTGTTAGAAACAGAAGGATTTAAAGTTTATATGACAAGGCAAGATGATAATTACATTGGTTTGTATGATAGAGCAACTATAGCAAATGAACTTGGTGCAGATGTTTTTGTAAGTATTCATGCAAATGCTCATTCAAAACGAAGTATTGAAGGAGTTCAAGTTCTATATTATCCATATGATGAACATAGAGATAATAAGACATTTGCAAAAATAATGAGGGATTCACTTGTAAAAGGTTTAGGAGCACTTGATAGAGGAATTATACAAAGACCAAAATTAGTTGTTCCTAGAGAAACAAAGATGCCTGCAGTATTAGTTGAGTTAGGTTTTTTAACAAATCCGAAGGAAGAAAAATTATTGAGTACAAGTGAATATAGAATGAAGTGTGCTAAGGCAACTTTTAATGGTATAGTTAAATATTTTGAAAAAGTGTTAATGAAATAAGCTGAGCAGGTGCTCAGCTTATTTCACTTTTTATAAGATAAAAAAACGTAAAATTTTTGTAAATAGTATACACTTTTGGGTAATAAGAATATATAATGAGTGAGTAAATAAAAAATTTAAAGAAGTTATGGTTTAGGAGGAATTATAAATGATTCTTAACTATTTTTTTATTTTTTCTGCGAGAGTATTAGATATGACTTCGTCAACTTTGAGAATGCTTATGTTAGTTAGAGGTAAAAGACTTTATGCTGCAATACTTGGTTTTTTTGAGGTGATTATATATGTAACTGCACTTGGTAAAGTTGTAAATGGTTTATCTGATTATAGGAATTTACTGTCTTATGCATTGGGGTTTGCATGTGGGAATTTTGTAGGAAGCTACATTGAAGAAAAAATTGCAATAGGGCAAATAACAGCTCAGATAATTTGTTCTAATAAGAATGGTAATTATTTAGCAAGATTGTTAAGAACTAATGGTTTTGGAGTGACAGCTGTTGAAGGTGAGGGAAAAGAAGGTAAAAGATATGTTTTAAATGTTATGCTGGATAGAAAGAATATTAAAAAATTATATGATATAGTTGATGAAATGGAAGAAAAACCATTTGTTACAGTTTTTGATATAAAGAGTATGCGTGGAGGATATTTTACTAAGACGAAAAGGAAATAAAATAGACATAGTATAAAGATACCCCTAATATAAATAAAATATATAGTTAAAATAGGGGGGCTAAGATATGAGACGTAAAGGTGCTTTGGCATTAATATTAACTATTTGTCTACTATTTAGTGTTGCAGTATGGAAAGGTGCATATATTATAAAAGAATTTTTAAGTCATGAAAAGTCAGCATCAAATATTATTGAAAGTTCAGAGGAAGATAGTAATTTAAGAAATACTGTTTTATATTATAAAGATGATAAAGGATATTTAGTTCCTGTTATGAGAAAAATACCTTGGCCAGAAGGAAGAGGTATAGCAAGAGCAGCTTTAAGAGCTCTTATAGATAATCCAGCTAATAGAAGTGATATAGAAAGTTTGGGATTAACTCCTATTTTGCCTGCTAATACAGAAATACGAGGAATTAGTATACATGATGGAATATGTAAAGTTGATTTTACTAGAGATTTTCTTAATTATAACGATGCAAAAGAAGAGGCTTGTATAGTAAAAGGTATAGTATATACTTTGACAGAATTTCCAACGATTAGTAAAGTTAAAATAATGATTGACGGTAAAGAGGTAAATAGTCTTACATATGGATTAAAAATTGATAAACCTCTTGCAAGAAAAGATATTAATTATATTGGAAGTGGAAGAAATAAAAATAAAGTAATAGTTTATTATCAAGGAACAGTTAATGGTTTGGAAAGTTATTTTATTCCTGTTACTAAAGAAATTGATGTTGCTGATAATGAATCAGTAACAGCTATTAGAGTTTTAGAGTCTTTAATAGAAGGACCTCCAGAAGATTCAGGATTATTTACAGTAATACCTAAAAATATTCAGGTTAGAAATGTAGATGTTGTAGATGGAGTTGCTTATGTTGATTTTTCAAAAGAAATTAAAGATATAAAAGATAGTAAACTGGCAAGTGATATAGTAAAAACAATAGCACTTACTTTAAAAGAGTATTATAAAAAAGATGTAGCTTTAGAAAAAGTTAGTATATTGGCTGAAGGAGAAGAAATAAATTTTGGAGATATAAGTAAAGAAGAACCAGCGTCTATACCAACATTTGCTAATGAATATTAAATCCAGGTCATCCTGGGTTTTATTTTTTTTATTTTAAATTAAAAAAACAACTGTAAAATAAAAATATTATGTTATAATACAAGCAAATGATTTGATTTTTTGTCGATTATTATGGTATAATGTCAAAAAATTTTTACAAGAAATTAAAATATGTGAAATAAAGTAATATTAGTCAGGTTATAAGTTAGGTTATGAATTAAGAGTTAGAAGCTAAGAGTTGAAAAATTTTTAAAGATTTCAAAGGATTGATTTAAGGACTTAGAGTTTATACTTTGGAATTATAAAATACATTAAAGATGTATTTGTTTTTGAGGTGGTTGAATGCTTTTATTTACTTTAATATTATCTTTAACTTTGGTTATATATTTGGCAAATAAAAAGGTTAATATTGGATTATCCTTAGTATTAGGAGCATTTTTAATAGGGATTTTAAATGGATTAAAAATTTTATCTATTATTAATGTGTTTTTGAAAGCTGTTTTAGACCCAATTACAATTGAATTAGCTGTATCTATAATATTGATATGTATATTAGGACAGCTTATGGAAGAATTTAAAATACTTGATAGAATGGTTTTTTCTTTAGAAAAAGTATTAATGAGTGCTAAAGCAACTATTTTAGTAGTTCCAGCGATAATGGGGACTATGCTTGTAACGGGAGGAGCTTTGCTTTCAGCACCGATTGTAGATAGTTTAGGCAAGAGATTAAATCTTTCACCAGAAAAAAAAGCATCAATAAATTTAATATTTAGACATGCTTTGTATTTTATTTATCCATTTTCACCTACAATTATTTTAGCTGCAAAGGTAGGAAATTTAAATCTTTGGGATTTTATTAAATTACAATTTCCACTATCAATACTTATGTATATTATAGGTTATTTTATTTATCTTCATGGAGTTGAGGAGCCTGTAAGAGATAATATTACTTTTACAGAATACTTAAAAAATATTAAAGACTTACTTATATATTTATCCCCTATATATATAGGTATAGTTGCTTCTTTAGCATATAATATTCCATTTTATTTGTCGCTAATAATGGGAATAATAGTATGTATATTGATTAATTATTTATCTTGTAAAGGAATATTAAGAGGAATTGAAAAAACAGTTTTAAGTAATGAAAATAAAAAGTCAAATTTATTAAAAATTATGATAAAGGGAATAAAACCTTCAATGGTATATGCAGTTTTGGGAATTATGTGTTTTAAAGGTATAATACAAGAAATAAATGAAATCAATATTTTGCTCAATCAATATATTAATAAAGGTGTGCCTTTAGAAGTTATAATAGTATTATTTGGAGTAGTTGCGTCTTTTGCAACAGCTTCTACACAAACTGCTATTGCACTTTTATATCCAATAATACTGCCGTTAGCAGAAACTGAACATATAAAATTATTATATGCTATGATGATTTATACAACTGGATTTATGGCTTATTTTATTTCTCCACTGCATTTATGTCAAGTTTTAACACTTGAATATTATAAAGTTGGAACTAAAGAGCTTTATAGAAATTATAAGTTTCTACTTCCTGCTGTGTATTTGACGATGTTAATAATTTATTACGTGTATAAATAAATTAAAAATTAAGAATTAAAAAAGTTTTAAAGGAATGACATTAAGCTGAGAGCTGGCAGCTGAGAACTGATAACAGTTGATAACTGAGAGTTAATCTATGACCTGTAACCTAAAAAGAATTAACCTAAAGACCTACAGCTTCTAACTTAAAACTTAAGATTTTATGTTATAATACTAATTAGTAGTACTTAGGAAAGGAAGATATTAATGGAAAGATTTGATGGAAGAAGAGTAGACGAATTGAGACCGGTTAAGATTACAAAAGATTATTTAATTCATCCAGAGGGTTCAGTATTGATAGAGATGGGAAATACAAAAGTAATTTGTACAGCTTCGATAGAAGATAGAGTTCCACCATTTTTAAAGGGTACGGGAACGGGATGGATAACAGCTGAGTATTCAATGCTTCCAAGAGCAACTGCAGTAAGAAAGATTAGGGAAGCTGCAAGAGGAAAATTAGAAGGAAGAACTCAGGAAATTAACAGGTTGATAGGCAGAGCACTTCGCTCTGTAGTAGATTTAGATAAATTAGGAGAAAAAACTATATGGATTGATTGTGATGTTATACAAGCCGATGGAGGAACTAGAACGGCTTCTATTACAGGAGCTTTTATTGCTTTAGTAGATGCACTTAAGAAAATGGTAAATGAAGGACTTATAGAAAGTTTACCAGTTAAGAGGTATGTTGCAGCAATTAGTGTGGGAATAATAGATAATACACCTGTATTAGATTTATGTTATGAAGAAGATTCAAAAGCTAAGGTAGACATGAATATAGTGATGAGCGATAATGGAGAATTTATTGAAATACAAGGGACAGGAGAAGAATCACCTTTTAGCAGAGAAGAACTCAACACTCTTTTAGCATATGGAGAAAAGGGAATAAAAAAGCTTATTAATTTGCAAAAAGAAGTATTAGGAATAGAATTATAGGGGTGAAATATTTATGGTAAAAATCGTACTAGCTTCAAAGAATAAACACAAACTTCAAGAAATTAAAGAAATTCTTAAAGAATTGAATATTGAACTTGTTTCTATGGATGATGTTGGACTTGAAAGTTTAGAAATAATTGAAGATGGAAATACATTTGAAGAGAATTCTATGAAAAAAGCAGTAACTGTTATGGAAAAAACGAACTTAATAGCTTTGGCAGATGATTCGGGATTAGAAGTTGACTATTTAGATGGCAGACCGGGAGTTTATTCTTCTCGTTTTGCTGGAGAAAATGCAACTGATGATGAAAATAATAAAAAACTTCTTGAAAGTCTTAAAGATGTAGATTTTAATAAAAGAACAGCAAGATTTGTTTCAGTAATTTCAGTAGTAAGACCTGATGGAAAAAAACTCGTTGTAAGAGGAGAATGTGAAGGTATAATAGGATTTGAAAAAAAGGGAACGAATGGATTTGGATATGACCCATTATTTATAGTTCCAGAGTACAATAAGACTTTTGCACAGTTAGGACCAGAAATAAAAAACAAGATTAGTCATAGAGCAAAAGCACTTGAAAAACTTAGAAGAGAATTAAATAGTTTTTTAGGTGATGTAATATGAAAATAGGTATTATTAGTGATACACATGGGGATTATAAGAGCATATATCGTGCAATTGAAGATATGGGAAGTGTAGACTTTATTATTCATGCAGGAGATACATATGAGGATGCAATGATGATTAAGGAAAAATTTGGGCTTAAGGTAATTGCAGTAAGAGGAAATACAGATTATAAGAAAGATTTTCCAAGTGAAATGTTTTTTACAATTAAAAATAAAAAAATATTTTTGACTCATGGACATAAATACGATGTAAAATATAATTTGACTCGATTGTATTATAAAGCACAAGAACTTGGAGCTGATATAGTTATTTTTGGACATAGTCATATTCCGCAGTATATATGGGAGTCGGGTATTTTATTTATTAATCCTGGAAGTGTTTCAAGACCTAGGATGGGAAATAAGGCTACTTATGGATTATTAGAACTAAAAAAAGATGATATAGATGTGCAATTAATAACTCTCATATAATAAGTTGCGTTCATAAAGATAAAATAAGAAAGGGGCTGTCGCATTAGCAATTAAAAATTGCTAATGCGACAGCCCCATTTTGCATTTTTACATTTATTCTTCATTTAAATATTTTATACTAAGAAAATTCAATGAAAGCAATATTGTTAGTATAGTAGCTATATGTTTCAATATGAAATTAAATCTAGGAAAAAATAAATATATAAACAATATCATTGCATAAAAAATAACCATTGTTTTATGAACAAACTCTTGACCAATAAATCTTTTAAGAGCATTGTTTATAACAATATCTAATTTTAAGTAAAAAATAATTATAGCAGCTATTGTGTTTACAGTTATTGTACAGTATACATAAGATAAGTTAATTAAGCTTGAATTATCATTAATTTTCATTGAGCCTATTATTAATAAAAAAAATATAGATATTAGGTGTGATTTACTTAATATATTAAAAAACTTATTTTTTTCTATGTTACTCATACTGTAAAAACGAGGAATGAAGAAAAAATATAAAAATATAAGTAAGTATAAATATTTACTTGGATTATTTAAAAAAAGGCTCATATAAAAGCCACATCCTTTCTTTATGAGTATTTAGTGATAGGGTTGAGCTCCCCATATTATTAACTTGTGTTAAAAATTAGTCTATATCAATTATACCATAATATCATTTCATATATATTAACAAATAGATGATATTCTTTTATAAATTAAATAATCGCAAAAATATAAATAAATTATTGACAAAGATAATTTTATACTGTATAATTACTTACGTAAGTTGTTCGGGGTGTAGCGCAGTTTGGTAGCGCATCTGGTTTGGGACCAGAGGGTCGCGGGTTCAAATCCTGCCACCCCGACCATTAAGCGGGTGTAGCTCAGTGGTAGAGCCCCGGCCTTCCAAGCCGGTTGCGAGGGTTCGATTCCCTTCACCCGCTCCATTTTATTTTTGTATGTGATAAATTTAATATATATTGTAAGTCGTGTGTTAATAGATAGTTTTGTACACACGCTATTACTTTTTGTGGCGGCTGTCGTCAAGTGGTTAAGACACAGGATTGTGGCTCCTGCATGCGTGGGTTCGAATCCCATCAGCCGCCCCAATAAAATTACCAATAAAATTATAAGTTTTTTAATTTGATAAAGATTTATCATATGCGGGTGTGGCGGAATTGGCAGACGCGCTAGACTTAGGATCTAGTGCCTTGTGCGTGGGGGTTCAAGTCCCTCCACCCGCACCATGTGAAAACAGCACTCAAAGAATAGTATTACTTTGGGTGTTGTTTTTGTTTTTTAGCATTTTTAAGATTAGGAATTATAAAAAATCCTAGAGATTTGACTCTTAAAATTGGAATTTGTAATAAGTAATTTATATTAAATATTACAATTTAGACATTTGTATTAAAAAATGTTAAGAAACGTTGAAATTAAGTTGTTTCAAGCAGTTATAGAATTATTAAAAAATAGAAATATAAATTTTATTGAAATTGTTTTTAAAATCATTTAGCATATATGTATATCGATTATATTTGATGAATGAGGCTTTAGTAGATGGTGAATTGTTTGAAAATTCATGTCATTTAAAACAATTCAATAAATTACTAAAGTCTTACAAAAGGTACTTATAAGTTTTGATATTGCAATTTTAATACTGATTGCAATATTATTGGGGCCCCTTAAAAACTTATTACGACAATCAAGGGAGGAAAACATGATGTTTAAAAACAAAAAGTTTTTAATGATACTTTCTGCAGTTATGATTTTTGCAGTAGCACTGACAGGCTGCGGACAAAAAGCTGCAAATGAAGGAAAGGTTGAAAAGGATACATTAGTAGTTGCACAAGGTGCTGATGCAAAATCTCTTGACCCACATGCAACTAATGACCAACCATCTTCTAGAGTTATGAAGCAAATTTACGATACGCTTGTTAAAGCTACTGTTGATATGGAATTAGTTCCAGGACTTGCTGAAAGCTGGAAGCAATTAGATGAAACTACTTGGCAATTTAATATAAGAAAAGGTGTTAAGTTCCATAATGGTGAAGAATTAAAGGCTAGTGATGTTAAATTTACTTTAGAGAGAATGTTGAAATCTCAAAAAGTTGCACATATAGTAGAGGCAATTGATAGTGTAGAGGTTAAAGATGATTACACAGTTATAATTAAAACTAAAGAACCATTTGGTCCACTTTTAGCACATCTTTCACATACTGCAGCTTCAATATTAAATGAAAAAGCTGTAAAAGAAGCTGGAGATAATTATGGACAACATCCAATAGGAACTGGTCCATATAAATTTGTAAGCTGGGAAGCTGGAGATAGAATAACACTTGAAAGATTTGATGATTATTATCAAGGACCAGCTAAGATTAAAAATGTAGTATTTAGAAATATTACTGAAGGGACTAATAGAACAATTGGACTTGAAACTGGTGAAGTTGATATAGCTTATGATATTGAACCAATTGATAAAGATAGAGTTGCTAATCATGAAAAGTTACAATTAATTGAAGGACCATCACTTTCATATGCATATATTGGTATGAACATGAAAAAAGCACCTTTCGATAATCCAAAGGTGAGAAAAGCTATAAATTATGCAATAAATGTTGATGATATAATCACAGCTGTATTAAATGGAGCTGGACAAAAAGCTAATTCGCCAATAGGACCAAGAGTATTTGGATATAATGGGGAAATCAAACCATATGATTATAATCCAGAATTAGCAAAGAAATTGTTAAAAGAAGCAGGATATGAAAATGGATTTGATACTACTATTTGGACTAATGATAATCCTATTAGAATGCAAATAGCACAAATAGTTCAGGCTCAATTAAAAGAAGTTGGAATAAATGTAACTATTGAACCACTTGAGTGGGGTAGCTATTTAGAGAGAACTGCTAAAGGTGAACACGATATGTTTATCCTTGGTTGGACAACAGTTACAGCAGATGCTGATTACGGTTTATATGCTTTATATCACAGTTCACAGCATGGTGGAGCTGGTAACAGAACATTCTATACAAATGAAGAAGTAGACAAGCTTTTAGAAAAAGGTAGAACTTCAATAGATCCAAAGGTAAGAGAAGAAGCTTATAAAAAAGCTCAAGAAATCATAGTAAATGATGCTCCAGATGTAATGCTTTATTATGGAACTCAAAATGCAGGTATTCAAAAATCTGTAAAAGGATTTAAACTACATCCAGCAGGACATCACAGTATATATGGAGTATACTTTGAGTAAAAAGTAAATAAAAAAGTAGGACCTTGAAAGGTCCTACTTTTACTTTGGAATAAAAAATTTACAAAAAATTAAAAAGAACGACATAATCTTAATAATTTTTATAAATGTGAAGGGAGGATTATAATGCATAAGTATATATTAAAAAGATTATTGCTACTTATTCCAGTACTTTTAGGGGTTACATTTATAGTGTTTTCAATTATGTCATTTACACCAGGTGACCCAGCTCAGTTGATTTTAGGTGAGAATGCTCCAGCTGAAGCGGTACAGCAGCTTAGAGCAGAAATGGGACTTGATGATCCATTTTTAGTTCAGTATTTTAGATTTTTGGGAAATGCAATAAAAGGTGATTTTGGACGTTCTTATACAACAAAGAGAGAAGTTTTTGCTGAAATATTTGCTAGATTTCCGAATACTTTAGTTTTAGCAGTAGTAGGAGTTGCAATTGCAATTGCTATAGGTATTCCTGTAGGAATTATATCGGCTACTAAACAGTATTCATTAATTGATAGTATCAGTATGGTAGCAGCACTTTTAGGAGTATCCATGCCGAACTTTTGGCTTGGACTTATGCTCATATTAGTATTTTCAGTTTCTTTGGGAATTTTACCATCTGGCGGATATGATGGATTTACAAGTATAATACTACCTGCTATAACTCTTGGAACAGGTGCAGCAGCAATTATTACTCGTATGACTCGTTCATCGATGTTAGAAGTTATTAGACAGGATTATATAAGAACTGCAAGAGCTAAAGGTGTTGCAGAAAAGAAAGTTGTAAATAAACATGCACTAAAAAATGCATTAATACCTGTTATAACAGTTGTAGGATTACAGTTTGGTTATTTACTAGGTGGTGCAGTATTAACTGAAACAGTATTTTCATGGCCGGGAGTAGGAAGACTTTTAGTTGAAGCTATAAGACAAAAAGATACACCTACAGTTTTAGCATCAGTTGTATTCTTGGCTACAACTTTTAGTATTGTTAACTTGATGGTTGATATATTATATGCATATGTGGATCCAAGAATTAAATCGCAATACAGCAAGTAGAATTAACTGAAAGGGAGGTATAAATATGGCTTCAAATGTAGTGCTAAAAAAAGAGTCAGTAAGTCACAAGAAAAAAAATAAAAAGAGAAGTCAGTGGGCTGAAGTTTGGAGAAGATTGAAAAAGAATAAAATGGCTATGTTGGGATTAGCTATACTTACTGTATTAGTTTTATTAGCAATTTTTGCAGATTTTATAGCAAATTATGATGAAGTAGTTGTAAAAATAGATTTAGCTAATAAATTAAAAGGACCAAGTGCAGAGCATTGGCTTGGAACAGATGAATTTGGAAGAGATATATTTGCAAGAATGGTACATGGAGCAAGAGTCTCACTTTATGTCGGAATAATTGCTGTTGGTATTTCTATAATTATAGGAGGAACTTTAGGAGCAATAGCAGGTTATTATGGTGGAAAATTAGATAATGTAATAATGAGAGCAATGGATATATTTTTAGCAATTCCAAGTATATTATTGGCTATTGCAATAGTTTCAGCATTAGGACCATCTCTATTTAACTTAATGCTAGCAATTGGCGTATCTTCGGTTCCTTCATATGCAAGAATAGTTAGAGCTTCAGTTTTATCTATAAGAGATCAAGAATTTATAGAAGCGGCTAAAGCAATAGGGGCTAGTGATGCGAGAATAATTTTAAAACATATAATACCTAATGCATTAGCACCTGTTATAGTTCAAGGGACTTTAGGTGTTGCAGGAGCAATTCTTTCTACAGCAGGACTTAGTTTTATCGGACTTGGTATTCAACCACCAGCACCGGAATGGGGTTCAATGCTAGCTGGAGGTAGACAGTATTTAAGATATGCATGGCATGTAACGACTTTCCCGGGACTTGCAATTATGATTACAATTCTTGCACTTAACCTAGTAGGTGACGGTTTAAGAGATGCACTAGATCCAAGATTAAAGCAATAATCTAGAAGGGAGTGTAGATGATGGCAAAAGAGCTGCTAAATATAAATAATTTAACTATACATTATATAACTGATGATGGAACAGTTAAAGCTGTTAACGGTATAGATATTAAGCTTAATGAAGGAGAGACGTTAGGATTAGTTGGAGAAACAGGAGCAGGTAAGACTACTACTGCGTTGGGTATTATGAGATTGGTACCTAATCCTCCGGGTAAAATTATAAATGGGTCAATTGAATTTGAAGGGAGAAATTTATTAGATATTTCTGAAGAAGAAATGAGAATGATTAGGGGAAATAAAATATCTATGATATTCCAAGACCCTATGACTTCATTAAACCCTGTTATGACTGTAGGGGAACAGATAGCTGAAGTTATTGAAATACATCAAAATGTGTCAAAACAAGAAGCTATGAAAAAAGCAGAGGAAATGCTTGAACTTGTTGGTATTCCAGCGACAAGGGTAAATGATTATCCGCATCAGTTTTCAGGAGGCATGAAACAGAGAGTTATAATAGCTATAGCACTTGCTTGTAATCCAAAGCTTTTAATAGCTGATGAACCTACAACAGCTCTTGATGTTACAATACAAGCACAAGTACTTGATTTAATGAATAATTTGAAGGAAGAATTTAAGACAGCGATGATTTTAATTACTCATGATTTAGGTGTGGTTGCAGAAGTATGTGATAAAGTTGCTATTATGTATGCTGGTGAAATAGTAGAAACTGCATCACTTGAGCAGTTATTTGAAAATCCAAGACATCCTTATACTGTAGGTTTATTTGGTTCAATACCAAATTTAGAAGAAGAAGTTGACAGATTGAAGCCTATTAAAGGTTTGATGCCAGACCCAACAAACCTTCCAAAAGGATGTAAATTCCATCCAAGATGTCCGTACGCTAAGGATATTTGCAGTAAACAAGAACCTAAAATTACTGAAATAGAAAATGGACATAAGGTTAAGTGCTTAATTTATGAAGGTCTTGTTGATGCGGAGGTGAAAAGATAATGGCAGATAAAATACTTGAAGTTAGAAATCTTAAAAAGTACTTTAAAACACCTAAAGGAATGTTACATGCCGTTGATGATGTAACTTTTTCAATAGAAAGAGGTAAAACTCTTGGTGTAGTTGGTGAATCAGGTTGTGGTAAATCAACTACTGGTAGAGCGATTTTAAGACTTCATGAACCAACTGATGGGGAAATAATATTTGAAGGTAAAAATATAAGAATGTTCAATAAACAGCAGTTAAGAGAACTTAGAAAAGAGATGCAGATAATATTTCAAGACCCATTTGCTTCACTTAATCCAAGAATGACAGTCAGTGAAATAATAGCTGAGCCTTTAATAATTCACAAATTAGTTAAGAATAAAGCTGAACTTAATAAGAGAGTTTCAGAGCTTATGGATACAGTTGGATTAGCAGAGAGACTTGTAAATGCTTATCCGCATGAGCTTGATGGTGGTAGAAGACAGAGAATTGGTATAGCAAGGGCTTTATCATTAAATCCTAAGTTTATAGTATGTGATGAGCCAGTATCTGCTCTTGATGTTTCTATTCAAGCACAGGTATTAAACCTTATGCAAGACCTTCAAGAAGAATTTGGACTTACTTATATGTTTATTACTCACGATTTATCAGTTGTTAAACATTTCTCTGATGAGATAGCAGTTATGTATCTTGGACAAATGGTTGAAAAAGCACCTGCTAAAGAACTTTTTAAAAATCCTATTCATCCTTATACGAAGGCACTTTTATCAGCTATTCCAGTTCCAAGTATACATCGCAAAAAAGAAAGAATAGTTTTAAAAGGAGAGATTAGTTCTCCAATAAATCCAGAACCGGGATGTAGATTTGCTAAAAGATGTCCTTATGCTGACAGCTGTAAAATGGCTACTTCTAAACAGCCTGAATTAAAAGATATAGGAAATGAACATTTTGTTGCATGTCATATGGTAGACAAGCTAAAATAATATTTTCATATAAATGTGTAGACCTCTCTCTATATTTATATAGCTCTAAAGGTTATACTGCCTTTAGAGTTATTTTTTACAAATAGCTGTGAGTTTTACAGAGTATACTGTACTTGATTAATATACATCTATATGCTAATATTAATAAAGTAATATAAGAAATAAATGCACCCATAGCTCAATGGATAGAGTGCCAGACTTCGAATCTGGGCGTTGGGGGTTCGAGTCCCTCTGGGTGCACCAATTATATCTGTTAAAATACCAGCTATTAAAATTTTAGCTGGTATTTTTTATTAATAAGTAATAATGAATAATTAATAAGTATTTAAGTTAATTTTATAGGATTTTAAAGATTTATTATCTATTTATGAAATTTATAATTAATAAAAATATTAAAAATATATTTGTTATTAAAATAATATTTTGAAGTATAAAATTTGAAAAGTTACGATAATAGTAGTAGAAAATATGAATAACAATTTATTTGATTGTAAAGAATAATTCAAGGAGGTGGTTTAATGCAAATTAGTCAAAAAGAAAGAATGCTTTTAGAAGAACAGAGAAATCAAGAAGAAATATGTGTTAAAAAATATCAAAATTATGCAAATCAAGCACAAGACCCGCAATTAAAACAGTTATTTAATAAAATTGCAACTGAAGAACAGCATCATTATGATATTATTAATCAAATACTTAATGGGCAACAACCTAATTTAAGTCATGCACAGATAAATCAGCAAGTTATGTTTCAACAAGCTCAGGTACAGCAAATGAATTCAGAAAATGTTATGAGCAATCAAAAAGACAAAGTTTTATGTAACGATTTGCTATCTACTGAAAAATATGTATCAGGAACATATGATACTGTAATATTCGAATGTGTAAATCCAACTATTAGACAAGCACTTCAACATATACAGCAAGATGAACAACAGCATGGAAAAGAACTTTTTGATTATATGAATAGCCATGGAATGTATAATGTTAAATAAATTTCTAGCAATTGATTTGATTTTATAGTTAAGTTTTTAAAATATCATCCTATAGATAGATTAAAGTAAATCTTTCTATAGGATATTTTATTGTTAATGTTTTTTATTCAAAATAGGTAAAAAGAGTGTGTTTAAAAATAAATTTATAGTAAATAGTTTTAAAAATAATCTTAGAGATTGAAAAGTGTCTGAATATTTTATATAATTAAAATGCAAGGGTTGTGAAAGATATAATGCCTTGTTTCTAAGTGAGTGATTTATCCATTACTTATTTCTTAGAAACATTTCGGCATGGGGATGTGCACTTTGCAAAGGTGTATGCTTACCTATGTCGATTTATTTTTGAAAAAAATAAATTGGACGGTGTGAAAAGTGAGAGAAATACATGTATTTAAAATAAGAGATGTTGTCAAAGAAATGTGTATGAGTTCAAATTATAATTTGGGTGTTGATGTAATTAATGCTTTAAAAAAAGCTAAAGAATTGGAAGAATCACCTGTAGGTAAAGACATATTAGAAAATCTAATAAAAAATGCAGAAATAGCTAAAAATGATAAAGTGCCTATGTGTCAAGATACTGGAATGGCTGTTATTTTTGTTGAAATAGGTCAAGATGTCAAATTAATAGGTGGTAATATAACAGATGCCATAAATGAAGGAGTAAGGCAGGGGTATAAGGAAGGTTATTTAAGAAAATCTGTTGTTAAAGACCCTTTGATAAGAAAGAATACAGGGGATAATACTCCAGCGATAATTTATTATGATATTGTAGCTGGAGATAGGGTGAAGATTACTGTAGCACCTAAAGGGTTTGGTAGTGAAAATATGAGCAGAACAAAAATGCTTAAACCTTCTGATGGAATAAAAGGTGTTGAAGATTTTGTAATTAAAACTGTATCTGAAGCAGGACCTAATCCTTGTCCTCCAATAGTAGTAGGTGTAGGTATAGGAGGGACTTTGGATAAGGCTGCTTATATGGCAAAGAAAGCTCTGCTTAGACCAGTTGGAGAACATAATAAATTAGAACATATAAGAAAAATGGAAGAAAATTTATTGAAAAAAATAAATGATTTAGGAATTGGACCTCAAGGATTAGGAGGAAGGACGACTGCTTTAGCTGTAAATATTGAAGTGTTTGCTACTCATATAGCAGGATTGCCAGTTGCAGTAAATATTAACTGTCATGCTTCAAGGCATGAAGAAAGGATTATTTGAAAAGAATTTTAATTCAAAAAAGATTTTGATTTATTAGAGGAAAGGAAGATAATTTCAAATGTCTGATAAAATAAAAAGGATTACTACTCCTTTGACAAAAGAAAAAGTAGAAAGTTTAAAAGCCGGAGATACTGTTTATCTCAGTGGAATAATATATACAGGTAGAGATGCAGCACATCAAAGACTTGTAGATGCAATAGAAAATGGAAATAGACTTCCTTTTGATTTAAAGGATCAAGTGATATATTATGTAGGACCTGCTCCAGCTAGACCCGGAAAAGTGATAGGTTCAGCTGGTCCTACTACCAGCTATAGAATGGACGATTTGACAGTACCGTTACTTAATTTAGGACTTAGTGGGATGATTGGAAAAGGCAGCAGAAGCAAAAAAGTTATAGATGGAATGATAAAAAATAAAGCAGTTTACTTTGCAGCTATTGGGGGAGCAGGAGCTTTAATAGCTGATTGTATTAAAGAAAGTGAGATTATAGCATATGAAGATTTAGGACCGGAGGCTATAAGAAGACTTAAAGTAGAAAATTTTCCGGTTGTAGTAGTAATAGATAGTAAAGGAAATAATTTATATGAAACTGAAAGAAAAAAATATGAAAGAAAGTAAAGGTGATAGTTAATGATTGATTATAATAAACTGGCTTTAGAGTTACATAAAGAGAAAAAAGGAAAAATATCGGTAGTGAGCAAAGTAAAGGTTGAAAATAAAGAACAATTGTCAACTGCATATACTCCAGGGGTTGCAGAACCATGTAGAGTAATTAGTAAAGATAAAAATGCAGTATATGATTATACTTCAAAATCAAATTTGGTAGCAGTTGTAAGTGATGGTACAGCAGTCCTTGGATTAGGTGATATAGGAGCTACTGCATCAATACCTGTCATGGAAGGTAAAGCTGTACTCTTTAAAAGCTTTGCAGATATAGATGCTTTTCCAATTTGTCTTGATACAAGGGATGTAGATGAAATAGTAAGAACAGTAAAACTTTTGGAACCTGTATTTGGAGGTATAAATCTTGAGGATATAGCATCTCCAAGATGTTTTGAAATAGAAGAAAAACTTAAGAAAATATTAGATATACCTGTATTTCATGATGACCAGCATGGTACAGCTATTGTTGTAGCAGCAGGACTTATAAATTCATTAAAACTTACTAATAAGAAAATAGAAGAAATAGAGATAGTTGTTAATGGAGCAGGAGCTGCTGGGATAGCAATAACAAAGCTTTTATTAAAACTTGGAGTAGGAAATATAGTTTTATGTGATAAAAAAGGAGTAATTAATGAAGATTATGAAGAAGCAAATTGGGCTAAAAGAGAAATGGCAAAAATAACTAATAAAAATAAAGAAAGAGGAACATTGAAAGATGTAATAAAAGGAAAGGATGTATTTATTGGAGTATCTGCTCCTAATATAGTTACTAGAGAAATGATAGAAAGCATGGCAGATAAGGCTATTGTATTTGCTATGGCAAATCCTATACCAGAAATAATGCCAGATGAAGCAAAACTTGGTGGAGCTTTTATTGTTGGAACTGGAAGGTCAGATTTTCCAAATCAAGTTAATAACGTATTAGCTTTTCCGGGAATATTTAGAGGTGCTTTAGATGTCCGAGCTTCAGATATAAATGAAGAAATGAAGATTGCAGCTGCCTATGCAATAGCTAATACTATTTCAGATGATGAATTGACAGTAGATAATATTTTACCAAAACCATTTGATAAGAGAGTAGTAAAAAATGTTGCTGAAGCTGTAAAAAACGCAGCAAAAAAAACAGGTGTTAGTAGAATATAATAAAAAATAAAGATATAAATTGCACAATAAAACGCAAATTTTAATATTAAAATGGTGTTTTATTGTGCATTTTTTTAAATATAAATTTGCTAAACTTATATAAAAAATAAGTTATTAGATTAAGATTTATAATACGATATATAAATTATTAAAATAGAATTATTTTTTATAAAAAAGAGAGATGATAGGCATATGAAAAAATTTTTTTTTATTATAATTTTGATAAATTTATTAATTAAACCATATAATGCCTTTGCTGATATAAATGAAACAATAGTTATAGGAGGAGATAATTATTTTCCTCCATTTGAATATGTAGATGAAAATGGAGTTTATAAAGGATTTAATGTAGATATAATGAGGGCTATAGCTATTGAAATGGGTATAGATGTAGAATTAAAACCAATGCCTTGGTTTCAAGTAATACTTGCACTCAATGAAAAAAAGATAGATGCAATACAAGGTATGAAATATTCAAAGATAAGAAATTATATTTATGATTTTTCAGAACCTTATATAGTTACTTCTCAAGCTATATTTGTTCATATTGACAATAAGTGTATTGTAGATTTACAAGACCTTTATGGGAAAAAAGTTGCTGTACAGAAAAATGATATTGCATTAGATATGCTTAAGAATATTCAAAATATAGATATTATAGAAACTGAAAATCAAGAAAATGCTTTAGATAGATTATTAAAAGGCAAAGTAGATGCATATGTAGGTAATAAACTAACTGGATTATATATAATACAAAAGAAAGGATATGCAAAGAATATAAAAATAGTGGGAGAAGAAATTAATCCTCAAAAATATTGTTTTGCAGTAAATAAAGGTGATAAAAAGATACTTGAAATATTTAATGAAGGTTTACACAGAATAAAGAAAAATGGGACTTATGATAAAATATATAAAAAGTGGTTTGGGGAAATGGTATATCCTACTTATAGATATATTAGAAAAATTATTTGTATATCTATAGCAGTTTTTTTAGTACTAATACTTTTTATGTTATTATTTTACAGATGGAATTATATTTTAAAAAAGGAAGTAGAAAAAAGAACTCAGCAAATAAGAGAAAAGTCAGTATTTATGGAACAAATAATAAATAGCATTTTTAGTGGATTGATTACTATTAATAAAGAAGGGGTTATTTTATCGGCTAATATAAAAGCACTACTGTACTTAGATTGTTCTAAGGAAGCATTAGTAAATAAGTATTTTTATGAAACTAAAATAAAAGAATATTTTCATCAAGATGATTTTTATGAGGTGCTGAAAACGGGAGAAGAAAAAATTAATATTGAAAAAGAATTAAATATTAAAGGAAAAAAGAGGATATTTGAATATAATGTGTATCCTATTATAAATACTAAAAAAGAGATTTGCAGTATAACTCTTACTTTTAAAGATGTTACAAATGAAAAAATTATGCAAGAGAAGATAATAATGAAAGATAAGTTAGAATCTTTAGGAAGATTGGTGGCGGGTATAGCTCATGAGATAAGAAATCCTTTAACAGCTATAAAAACTTATATACAGCTTATCCCATATAAATATAATAATCCTGATTTTAGACAGAAGATTTCAGAAGATGTTCCTACGGAAATAGAAAGATTAGATTCAATAATTGCAAATTTGTTAGAGTATGCAAAGCCCAAAAAGCCAAATAAAGAGTTAATAAATGTCAAAGATACAATAGATAGTATATTGAGGATTTTTGAAAAACATATAGAGGATAAAGGTATAAAGTTATATGTTGATATTAAGGAAAACGTTTTTATAAATACGGATAAACAGCATTTTAAACAAATAATTATTAATCTTTTATTAAATTCTATACAAGCATTAGAAAATAGGAAAAATGCTGTTATTGAGATATATGCAAAGAATGGAGATTTATTTTCAGAAATATTTATTAAAGATAATGGATGTGGAATATCTAAAGAAGATATGAAAAGGATTTTTGAACCATTTTTTACTACAAAGAACAAAGGTAGTGGTCTTGGTTTAGCATTATGTTATCAGCTTATTAAGGAAAATGGTGGAGATGTTTTTATTGATAGCGAGATAGGAGAGGGTACGGAAATAAAAATATCATTGCCAAAAGCCTTTTTATTCACCCAAAAAAATTGATTTTACTTTACAACAAATGAGGTGTATAGTATGAATAAGTTATTAATAATAGATGATGAAAACTCTATATGTTCATCTTTAAAATTTGTATTTGAAGATGATTATGATGTCTACACTGCTACAAATATTTTTGAAGTAAAAAAATGTATAGAAAAAATAAATTTTGATTTAGTTTTATTAGATTTGAAATTTGGAGATATAGATGGAATAGATATATTAAATATGATAAAAAACATACAAAATGAAGCTGTTGTAATAATAATGACAGCATATGGAACAATTGAATCTTCAATCAAGGCTATAAAAACAGGTGCTTATGATTATATATCGAAACCTTTAGATTTGGAAAAATTAAAGGTTTTGTTAAAAAAGGCACTTGAAAATAAAATTTTAAATGATAGGATAAGATATTTGGAAGAAGAAATAGAAAATATTTATGGAAAGAATGGAATAATAGGAAAATCTAAAGTTATGAAAGATATATTTCATTTAATAGATAAAATTAAAGATATAGATGTTAACATATTGATAGAAGGGTCAAGTGGAACAGGAAAAGAGCTTATTGCAAGAGCTATTCATTTTCGAGGTATAAGAAAATGTGGGAGATTTGAAGTAATCAATTGTGGAGCAATACCTGCTAACTTAATTGAGAGTGAATTGTTTGGTTATGAAAAAGGAGCTTTTACAGGAGCTAATCAAAGGAGAAAAGGGAGATTTGAACTTGCACATGAAGGAACTATCTTTTTAGATGAAATAGGCGAGTTAGATATTAATCTTCAAGTAAAACTTCTTAGAGCTATTCAGGAAAAAGAAATTTTTCCATTAGGTGCTGAAAGTAGTAAGAAAATAGATGTTAGAATTATATCAGCTACAAATAAAGAGCTTAAAGAAGAAGTTAAAAAAGGAAAATTTAGAGAAGATTTATATTTTAGATTAAATGTGGTATCTATTAAATTACCCGATTTAAAAGATAGAAAAGAAGATATTCCGCTGTTAATAGAACATTTTATTAAAAAATATGCAAAAAAAATTGGAAAGAAAATTAAAGGAGTTACAAGAGATGTTTTAGAAATACTAGAAAATTATGATTATCCAGGAAATATAAGAGAGTTGGAAAATATAATTGAGAGAGCAATAGCCCTTACGGATAATGAATACATTGATACTGTTGATCTTCCAGTTGATTTGATAAAACAATGTAGGGTTTATGATTATTTTAATAATTTTAATATTATTCCTGTAAAGATAGGACAAAAGTTGGAAAATATAGAAAAAGAGGTTATATTAAGGACATTAAGAGCTATGGAAAATAATAAGAAGAAAACAGCTGAAGTATTAGGCATAAGTGAAAGAAGTCTTAGATATAAATTGAAAAAATATAATGAATACAATTAGGAAAAAAATGCAGCCCCTGCAAAATTTGCAGGGTATTTTTTGTATAAAAATACGTAAAAAATGTTTTTTATATAAATAAAATTTTTAAAATATATGCTGAAAATAAAGTAATTTAGAGATTTACAAAAAAATATTTGAAAATTCAATAAATTTGGAATGATATTTGCAATTTATAAAATTAAGTTTTGAAAATTATTTATGACAATAGGAGGGGAAAAAAGTGTTTAAGAAAATATTTGTTTTGATTATTACTTTAATACTTATAGTTTTTTCTTTTGCAGGATGTGCTAAGGAAGCAGATAATCAGAGTGGAAATAATTCAGGGAAAAAATTTGTTACTATTGTTACAGGTTCTACAGGTGGAACTTATTATCCTGTAGGAACTATACTTGCAACGTTGTGGAATGAAAAATTAGCAGATATGGGTATTGCAGCATCAGCACAATCATCTGGTGGTTCTGTTGAAAATCTTAATATGCTTAAGAATGGGGAAGCTGAATTAGGTATAGCGATGGCAAATTTAACATTATTTGCATATAAAGGTGAACAGAGATTTAAAGATAATAAGTTTGAAAAAGTTAGATTCGTTACTGCATTGTGGCCAGATGTAACCCAATTTGTAGTTACAGAGGCATCAGGAATTAATTCTATTAAAGATATAAAAGGTAAGAGATTTAATGTGGGAGGAGCAGGTTCTGGAACAGAATATAGTACAAAAATGATTCTCGAAAATGTAGGAGGAATAACTTTTAATGATATTAAACCTGAACATTTAGGATATTTTGAAGCTTCAAGTGCTATGCAAAATGGACAGTTAGATGGTATGAATGCAGAAGGTGGACTACCTACTTCAGCAGTTTCAGAAATATTTGCAAGTAAAACAGCAGTAAAATTGTTGGAATTTAGTGATGAAGATTATAAAAAGCTTCATGAAGCTGCACCATATTATGGGCAGTTCAAAGTACCTGCAGGTCTTTATTCTAATCAGAATAAAGAGATAAAGACAGTAGGTGTAAAATCAGCTTTGATTTGTAGTGCCGATTTAGATGAAGAATTAGTTTATAATTTAGTAAAGACAATGTATGAAAATTATGAGGAAATTGTTGGTTCTCATAAGGCTTTAGAATTTGTAAGTTTAGATGAAGCTGTTAAAGGTTTACCACCTGTGCCAATTCATCCGGGAGCAGTAAAATTTTATAAAGAAAAGGGAATAGAAATTCCTGAGGAATTGTTGCCATAAAAAAACCCGATCAATATACTGATCGGGTTAAAATAAATTTTTTAAATTGGTGGTGATGGAGATTGATAAAAAATAAAGAAAAGAATAAATCAAAAACTAATTCAAGTGTTGAAAGGAAATTTTACGGTAAAGTTGCAATATATGTTACTTTTTTAGCAGTATTTACTTCACTACTCCATATATGGATGAATAGTATGAGTTTGATGATAGCAATAAAGAGAAATGCAATACATCTAGGATTTATGTTATCACTAACTTTTTTAATGTATCCAGCTTCAAAGAAATCTCCAAAAGATAAACCTTCAGTATTTGATTGGATTTTGAGCATTGCAGGTTTATCAGTTGGATTATATATTTTTTTAACATATGATAATTTAGTTGAACGTTCATTGATACCTAACAGATTAGATTATATATTTTCTGTATTGGCAATTATATTAATACTTGAAGCAGCAAGGAGAGCTGTTGGAATTATATTGCCGATTTTATCAATATGTTTTATTATTTATGCTAAATTTGGATATCTTTTTCCGGGTATGTTTGCTCATAGAGGTTTTTCTTGGGCAAGAATACTTACTAGAATGTATTTGACAGATGAAGGAATATTTGGAGTTACTCTTATGGTTTCAGCATCTTATGTGTTTATGTTTATACTTTTTGGTTCTTTTTTAAATAAGTCTGGAACTGCTAAATTTTTTAATGATTTTGCACTTGCTTTAGCAGGTAGATTAAGAGGAGGACCTGCACAAGTTGCAGTTATGGCGAGTGGACTTATGGGAACTATAAGTGGAAGTGCGCAGGCAAATGTTGCAACTACAGGAAGTTTTACAATACCTCTTATGAAAGAAGTAGGATATGAACCAAAATTTGCAGGAGCAGTTGAAGCCGCTGCATCAACTGGCGGAATATTAATGCCTCCAATCATGGGAGCTGCTTCATTTATGATGGCATCTTTTCTTGGAATACCTTATATAAAAGTAATGTATGCTGGAATTATTCCTGCACTTTTCTATTATTTTGCAATATTTATTATGGTAGATTTTGAGGCAAAGAAAATTGGGCTTAGGGGTATGAAGGCAGACGAATTGCCAAATCTTAAGTCGGTATTGAAAAAAGAAGGTCATTTGGTAATACCTATAATAGTTATATTAATATTATTGATAAAAGGATTAACACCTCTTTTTGCAGCATTTTTTGGTTTGATAGCTGTAATTTTGACAAGTTCTTTGAGAAAATCTACTAGAATGAATTTGAAAAAATTCATTGAAGCTCTTGAGGAAGGAGCTAAAACAGCTGTTTCAGTAGCGATTGCATGTGCTGTTGTAGGATTTATAGTTGGTGTTGTTGCTATGACAGGACTTGGACAGGTAGTAGCTTTAAATATTATAAAACTTTCATTAGGTAAGTTATGGTTAGCGTTGTTATTGGTAATGATTGCATCTATCTTTTTAGGGATGGGACTCCCAGCAACTGCTTGTTATATAATAACTGCTAGCATTGCAGCACCTGCTTTAATCAGAATGGGAGTTAAGCCTTTGGCAGCACATTTTTTTGCGTTTTATTATGGAACTTTATCGGCTGTAGTGCCTCCAGTAGCATTGACATCATATACGGCAGCAGGAATAGCGGGTGCAAAGCCTATAGAAGTTGCAGTAACTGGTTTTAAACTAGCTTTTGCAGGGATAATAATTCCTTTTATGTTTGTTTATTCTCCTATGCTGCTTATGATAGATATTTCATTGGGAAAATTGATACTAGCTATTATAACTGGAATATTAGGTATAATTTGTCTTGGCTCTGCAGCAGAAAATTACTTTATACTTAAGTTAAATATTCTTGAAAGAGTTTTTGCTTTTTCAGCAGCAATATTATTAGTAAAACCGGGAAGTATTACGGATGGAATAGGATTATTATTAATGATTATATTTATTTTATGTAATGTTATTAGGAATAAAAAATACAATAAGATAGCAGAAGGAAGTAATTAATTATTTAAAAAAACGATTTAACCACTAGTAGCGATAATATATAACAAATATAAATTGCACAATAAAACGCAAATTTTAACGTTAAAATGGTGTTTTATTGTGCATTTTTATTTTAGTAAATTAAATGAGGTATAATGAATAAAAATAATATAGTTTGTTTGGGGGTGTGGCATGAAAAGGCTTGTAATTGTTTGTTTAGGTAGTAATACAGGTTATGAAATTAAAAGTCAGATAAATAAAATAATTGGTGATAAGGTAACTATTAATGTGGTACTTATTTCTGAATTGACTAAAGCAGATATAAAATGTGATTTAGTTATATTTACAAGTGAGTATGTAGCTGAGTTAGGATTAAAGTATATCAAAGAAAATATATCGTATTTGATAGCAAAAAGGGTAATTAATCATAAAAATATAGAGAAATTAATTTCTTTGAAAAATGGAACAGAAGTTTTACTTGTTAATGATGGAGAAATTTCAGCTTTAGAGGCTATTGAACAATTAAGAAGTATTGGACTTGATCATGTGAAATATTTTCCTTATTATCCAGGGTGTTCAGAGTATCCTAGATTAGAAATAGCAGTTACTCCTGGAGAAGTTTTACATATTCCTAAATTTATAAGAACTACAATAAATATTGGTTCTAGAATACTTGATATAAAGACTATATATGAAATTATTTCCAAACTTAAAATAAAAGATGTATTGGGACAAAGTTTAGTTACAGAGTACATAAAAGATATAGTTGAGATTTCAAGAGCTATAGAATCAAATCGCAGATCGGTGATAGAATCTCAAAAACTTTTAGAAACGATTTTAAACAGTGTAGAATCTGGAATTGCTTATACTGATAAAGATGGAAGAATTATAAGTGTTAATTTAAAGTTTGAATCTATTTTTGGAAAAAAGAGAAAAGATTTATTGAATAAAAAAATTACATTTTTTTTAAATTCAATAGATATTTTTTCTGATGAAAATAAATCGATTATCTTAGAAGTATCTGGTAAAGAAGTTTTAATTGATATTAATTTGGTAAATTATGAAGAAAAATGCGGATACCTCATAACTGTAAATTATACTGATAAAATATCAAAGCTCGATCATAAGATTAGAAGGAATTATGAAAGAAAGTTAACAAAAAAATTACATACTTTCAAAGATTATTTAACAATAAATAAAAGTGTAAAGGAAATGATAAAAAGAGCTGAAAGATTTTCAAAAACTGATTCAACTATACTTATACAAGGAGAAAATGGAACTGGTAAGGAAATATTAGCTCAAGCAATACATATGAATTCTTACAGAAGGAGAAATGTATTTATTCCAATAAATATAACAGCTATTGCACCAAGTCTTCTTGAAAGTGAACTTTTTGGTTATGAAGAAGGTGCTTTTACCGGTGCTAAAAAAGGAGGAAAACCAGGTATTTTTGAGATTGCAAGTGGAGGTACAGTATTTATAGATGAAATAGGTGATGCACCCTTAAATTTTCAGGTTAAATTACTTAGGGTTCTTGAAGAAAAGAGAATAAGAAGAGTAGGTGCTTTAGATGAAATACCTATCGATGTGCGAATAATTGCTGCTACAAATAAAAATTTGTTAAAGCTTATCAATGAGGGAAAATTTAGAGAAGATCTTTTTTTTAGACTAAATATTTTGCCATTAAAAACTATTCCTTTAAGAAATAGGAAAGAAGATATTAGATATTTACTTATACATTTTGCAAATATTAGTTTTGGAAGTGGTAAAATAAATTCACTAAAAGATATATTAGAAGATGAAACAATAGAATTTCTTGAAAATTACAGGTGGAGAGGAAATGTACGTGAACTTATAAATCTCGTTGAGTATTTATCTTTTGTTTATGAGAATAAAAAGATTAGTCTTTCGTCTTTGCCTTATTATATGTTAGAAAATGAAATAGATACTCAAAATATAACTTTAGATGAAAATGAGTTATGGGTTCTAAAAGAGATTGAAAAAAATGGGGATTTTGGTATAGGAAGAAATTCTTTGTCAAGGATTTCAAAAAAACATGGTATAGACCTTGGTGAAGGTAAAATTAGGAGTATAATAAAAAAAATGAAAGAAAGAGGTTTGATTATTCAAAAAAATGGAAAGAGAGGATGTGTTATTACCCAAAAGGGGATATGGACATTGGAATTTTATAAATAATTGGATATTATTATCCATGTTTAGGATAGAAATAGCCTATAAAAAATATTAGGCTATTTTTTATTGAAATAAATAATACTTTGAGAAAAGATTGATTATTAAGAAAATACAGAAAACATCTAGTTTTTAATTTAAAAAATATATTTTGCTTTAAATGAGAATTTTGGTATAGAATTTGCTTTCAAAATAAATTGATGTATTAAAACGAAAAATTAAATTATTAGATAGGAGGATTTATATGAATAATAAACAAAGAGAAAAGAAAAAGCCTACATTTGGACAAGCTATTACACCAATTGTTTTTATGGTGTTATCACTGGCGATTGGGTATGGATATTTCAAATTTAGAACAGAGCCACTACTTGTAATTTCAGCTTTTGTTGCTGGAATCATTGCTATGAATCTGGGATATACTTGGAATGATTTACAAGAGGCAATTATTGAAAAAATTGCTAAAGCACTTCCAGCTACGCTAATTTTATGGAGTGTAGGTTTTCTAATAGGTTCTTGGATGTTTTCTGG
This sequence comes from Caminicella sporogenes DSM 14501, assembly GCF_900142285.1. NCBI lineage: Bacteria > Bacillati > Bacillota > Clostridia > Peptostreptococcales > Caminicellaceae > Caminicella > Caminicella sporogenes. The sequence goes on from NZ_FRAJ01000007.1 coordinate 28,674, forward strand.
AACAGTACCTATGATAATATATTATGGAGTTCAGATAGTAAATCCTAGATTTCTTCTTGTTACTGCATTTATTATAACAGCTATAGTTTCAACTGTTACTGGAACATCATGGGGATCTGCTGGTACTATTGGTGTTGCTCTTATGGGTATAGCAGGAGGACTTGGAGTATCACTTCCTGCTACAGCTGGTGCAGTAGTAGCTGGTGCATATTTTGGAGATAAAATATCTCCTCTTTCAGATACAACTAATTTAGCTCCAATAGCAGCAGGTAGTGAATTATATGAACATATAAAACATATGTTTTATACAACAATTCCTGCTACAATTGTATCTCTTATAGTATATTTAATTGTGGGGTTGGGAGCTTCAGGAAACATGAATACTCCTGAAACTGTTAATACAATGTTAAGTCAACTCAATAGTATGTTTAATTGGAATATTTTACTTTTATTACCGGTAATAATTATTGTTATTGGGTCTTTAAAGAAATGGCCGACAATTCCTACAATGCTTGGAACAAGTCTATTTTCGGTATGTCTTGGTGTATTTGTTCAAGGATTTACTTTTAAGGATGGATTTATGGCTTTAATAAAAGGATTTGATGTATCTATGACAGGTTTTGATGGAGAAGTAATTTGGGAAGTTACTAGACTTATTAATAGGGGTGGTGTAGTATCTGTTACAGGAACAACAGTATTAATATTCTGTGCTATGGGATTTGCTGGTATAGTGAGTAAGTCAGGAATGCTTGATGTTGTACTTAATACTATTATGGCAAGAGTTAAGTCAACAACTGGGATAATTATATCTACTATTGCATCTTGTTTTACTGTAGCCTTTGTAACAGGAAGTTCTTATTTATCAATATTGATACCAGGAGAACTTTTTAAAGAAGTATATATAAAAAGAAATCTTCATCCTAAAAATCTTTCAAGGACATTAGAAGATTCAGGAACAGTTTTAGTTCCACTAATACCTTGGTCTGCTGCTGGAGCTTATATGACTGCTACATTAGGAGTACCTACACTTGAATATCTTCCTTGGGCAGTTTTAAACTATATGGGTATTGTATTTGCTATGATTCTTGCTTTTACTGGTATTGGAATTGCAAAGATTGATAGCAAAGAGCAGGAAAATAAAACAATTTAGTAAAGGAGAGAATTGATATGATTTTAATAAAAAATATAGAAATATATGCTCCAGAATATATGGGAATAAAAGATGTATTTATTAGCGGTTCAAAAATATGTTTCATTGAAAACAGTATTGAGATATTTAATGATAGGATTATTGTGATAGATGGAAGCAATCTAAAAATGGTTCCGGGATTTATTGATCAACATGTACATATTACTGGTGGAGGTGGAGAAGGAAGTTTTAAGACTAGAGTTCCTGAAATAACTTTATCAAAACTTATTAGTGCAGGAATTACAACAGTTGTTGGATTATTAGGAACTGATGGAATTACGAGAAGTGTTGAGAATTTAGTAGCAAAGGCCAAAGCGTTAAAAGAAGAGGGGATTACTGTTTATGTTCTTACGGGTTCTTATGAGTATCCTACAATAACTCTAACAGGTTCAGTTAAAAAAGATATTATATTTATTGAGGAAGTAATTGGTGCTAAGGTTGCTCTTTCAGATCATAGATCTGCAAGTATTACTAATGATGAGTTGGCTAGGTTAGTTTCAGATGTGAGAGTTGCTGGAATGCTTTCTGGCAAGGCTGGTATAGTTGTTGTTCATATGGGGAATGGTGAAAGAGGGTTGAAGCCTATAATAGAAGTATTAACTACAACTGATATACCTATTAGGACTATACGACCAACTCATGTTAACAGAAAGAAGAGTCTTTTAATGGAAGGTTTTGAATTTATTAAACAAGGTGGTATTATTGATTTAACATGTGGGATATATGAAAAACTCAGTCCAAAAGCGGTTATAAAAATGGCAAAAGAATCTGGATTACCTCTTGAGAATATAACTATTAGTTCTGATGGATATGGAAGCTGGTCTAATTATGATGAAAAAGGAAATATAGTAGAGATTGGAGTTTCTCAAGTTAGTAGTTTATATAATGAGTTTATTGCTATGGTAAAAGAATTTGAATTTGATATTGAGGAAGCACTTAAATTTTTTACTTCAAATATTGCTAAGGCTCTGAATATATATCCACAAAAGGGAACCGTAAAAGAGAATTCTGATGCTGATATTATTTTGATAGATGATAATCTCAAGATAAGAACTGTTATTGCAAAAGGAAAGCTTATGATACATGAGGGAAAAATATTAGTGAAAGGTACATATGAATAAAATTTTGTAATATATGAAAAATTAATTAACTTTGGTTTTGCAAAATAAAAAGTTAAATATGTCAGCAACTTCAAGTTTTAAGAGATAATAATATCATTAAATTTATTGGTAGAGGAGTATATAAAAAATTATGAAATTAAGTCATTTTATTTTTTTATCTGATGAAGGACACACATATCAGCCTAATTTTACTTCGATGCTTTTAGAGATTGAAAATTTACAAGTGATAGGTATTTCTTCGGGAATAGATGCAGAACATGCATTTAGAAATTTGTTAAAAGAAAATAATTATTTAAAAGAAACAAGTTTTGAAAATATATTTTGTTATAAGTTAGATAATGATTATGAGAATTCTAGAAGAGAGTTTTGTATATCTGAATATGTATAATTTATAAAAAAATACAAGGGAATTAAAACCCTTGCATTTTTTTATAATTTTTTATTAAAGAAAAGTTGTCTTTAAAAAATTAGAGGAGGATTTGATTAAAAATCTTCATTTTCATAAACTAAAGAGTATTCTCTGCTAGATTTACATTCATAAATTTTTTCAATATCATCATTTATAAGATTTTCAATATTTTTATCGTACTTAAATTTGGCACATATGCCACAATTAGAGCTTAACTTTCTTGGAACGGGCATTAATTCGCATTCTAGATGATTTTGATTACAAAATCTATTAAATTTAATAGCTCCAGAATGAGTATAAAAAAGTGCTATGTACTCTTTCATTTTTTTACCTCGCTTTATTTAATTCCTTTGAGTAAATAATCTTCATTAACTTCAGAAATTTCTACTTTATATCCATTATTTTTTAAAAATCGTGATACGTTTTCCTTAGCTGTATTGTTGTCAACAATTATTTCAACATAATTCGGATTATTTTTTATTGCATTTTTTGTCATAAGTACTGGCTGTGGACAAGACATTCCCCTTGCATCTACTCTATCCAACTTTTACATCTCCTTTCACTTTTTTAGCTTTAGATGTGGACATTTCAGAATTTAAATAAGCTATTAAACCTACTATAATGAAACCAATTATTACTGCTATTTGACCATTTGTAGTAGGACCTTTTGGACTTGATGCTAATCCAAAATTATGACAAATTGCTGCTCCAACTAGCATGCCTATTACACTTATAGCAGAATCTGTATTTCCTTCTCCTGCAAGTATCAATTGTCTTAATGGGCATCCACCTAATAATACAGACCCCCAACCTACTAATACCATACCTAAAAAGTTCCATATTCCATCTGAATGTGCAACCGGTTGAGAAATGAAGCCGATTTTAAAATATCCAAGAGCTATATTTCCAATGAGAGATAAAACAAATATAGCTATAAAACCAGAAAGCAGATAAGTATCTTTAAACAAGATAAAATCTCTAATACCTCCAACCATGCAAAGTCTAGTTCTTTGAGCAACTATACCTACAATTAAACCTGCTGCTAGAGAAATAAAAATAGGAGCATGCATTGAACCAGGACCTTTTTTACTGAAGAAAATAAAGGCTGGAGCAGTTATCAATAAAATAGTTAATAAAACATTCATAAAAGGAAAGATAAATCCTTCAAGTTTAGGCTGTTTATAACTTCTTTTTAAATTAAAACCTCTATTTAAGAAAAATATTCCTAAGGCAATGCCTGTTATAAAACCAATTATGCCTACAATAGCGTTGAGGTCTCCACCACCAAGTCTAAGTATCATTCTGAGTGGACAGCCTAGAAACATTAATGCACCAATCATTACGAATATTCCTAGAGTAAATCGAATAAAAGGCGAAGAACCACCTCTTGCTTCAAATTCTCTTTTAGAATATGCAATTATAAATGCACCTAAAACTAATCCCATTACTTCGGGACGTAGATATTGAACAACAGCTGCTCTATGCATACCTAGTGCACCAGAAATATCTCTAATAAAGCAGGCAATACAAAAACCCATATTTACTGGATTACCTAATTTGACAAGTAAAACAGCTATAATTCCAACTAAAGCACCTGCAAATAAAATTCCTTTTTTTTCAGCCATTTTTAAACCCCCTATAAAAAATTTTGTTATTCTATTGTCAATTTTAACAATTGCTCCTAAAAAAGTTAAATCAAAAAAAATTATAGTTCTTTTAGTTTTATAAGATTATTTTATAGTAATAATAATTATTTTCTATTGTATTCTTATAAAGAATTATTATAAAATGCAGTTAGAGTTTAGAAACAAATTTAGTATAGTAGTTTTAAAAATTAGGGGGATAAATATATTATGAAAAGTGTTTATTTAGATAATGGAGCAACATCTTTTCCAAAAGCACCGGGTGTTGCTGAAAGTATGATTTATTATATAAATAATGTTGGTTGTAATATTAATAGAGGTGCATATGATACTTCATATGAGGCAGAAAATGTTGTATTTGAAACACGTGAATTGATTTGTAAGTTGTTTAACTTTGACAAACCGGAAAACGTTATTTTTACAAAAAATATAACAGAAAGTTTAAATATTTTAATAAAGGGACTTATTAAAAAAGGAGATCATGTAATAGTTTCATCTATGGAGCATAATGCAGTTATGCGACCTATAAATTCTCTAGTTAAAAAAGGTGTAGAGTTTTCTAGAGTAATGTGTGATGAATTTGGGCGGTTAAAATCTGAGGATATAAAAAAATATATAAAAGAAAACACGAAAGCAGTTATTATGACTCATTCTTCTAATGTTTGTGGAACTGTACTTGATTTAGAAGAGGTAGGTAAAATATGTAGAGAAAGAAATATAAAATTTATTATTGATTCTGCTCAGACTGCAGGTTTTTTAGATTTAGATTATAAAAAACTTGGTGCAGATGCAGTAGCTTTTACAGGGCATAAAGGATTATTAGGTCCACAGGGGATAGGAGGATTTATTATAAATGATAATTTAGTTAGTGAAATGGAATCTCTTATAGAAGGGGGTACTGGAAGTCTTTCAGAATATGAACTACAGCCTGATTACATGCCAGATAAATTTGAAGCAGGAACTTTAAATATTCCTGGAATTTATGGATTAAATGCAGCTTTAAAGTATTTAAATAAAGAAGGTTTAGAAGCTATACGAGAAAAAGAACTATATTTAGTAAAACATTTTTTAGAAAAAATTAATAATATAGAAGGAATTAGATTGGTAGGGAAAAATGATATTAAAGATAGAACAGGTGTAGTTTCAATAGATTTTAAAAATCATGATAATGCTGAGATTTCATATAGACTTTATAAAGAATTTGGTATAAAGACTAGATGCGGACTTCACTGTGCACCTTCAGCACATAAGACTTTAAAGACTTTTCCAAATGGAACAGTAAGGTTTAGTTTTAGTCATTTCAATACGGTTGGTGAAGTTAATTATACAGTTGATAGTATAATGAGATGTTTAAAATAAGTTATGCTACTAAAATATTGTAACTTTTTTGTTACCATTTTTATTATGAGATGATTTATAATAACACGAGATAAAAATTTAAGGAGGCTGAAAAATGAATTTAAAAAAAGCAGCAATTTCTACAGTATTAATTGCTAGTATTGCTCTTAGCGGGTGTACAATGGGTTCTTCAAATGACAACAAACAGGAAACTGATGTAAAAAAACAAGAAAATTCACAAGTTGAAATGAAAGAAACAGAAAAATTAAATTATAGTATAAATAAGGAAACATTTAAAGATGAATCAAGAAATATAACAATTTATTATCCTCAGATTAAAGAATATTCTGGAGAACTTGTGATGGATAATATAAATCAGAGTTTGAGAAAAATTGTAGACACATATGGTAAAGATAAAACTTATACAGATGTATCAATTGATTATGAAATAACAAAAAGCAGTAATGATATTTTAAGCGTATTATTTAAAGGAAAAGGTAAATTAACAGATATAGGCGAAGTAAATATTATGCAAAGTGTAAATCTTGATGTACATTCTTCAAATGAAATAAATTATGAAAATTTTGTTAAAGATGATGAAGCAGTAAGAAAGATTTTAGATAAAAAAGCTAAAGAGCAAGGTCTTAAAGATGGAGTTGAAGCAGAAGGAATAAGAGTATATTTTAAAGATAGTGATGTTGTATTTTACTATATGCCTTTAGATGATAGTGCAAAGGAATTTATAGAAGTAAGTGTGCCTTATGAAGAAATAAAGGAATATGTGAATAAAGATTTTGGAGAAAAGCCAGCGAGTTAGAGATTTATTAATTTTAAAATGTATACAGTCAAAAAAAGCCTTCAAAACGAAAAGTTTTTGAAGGCTTTTTAATTTTTTAACTACATAATAGATAATTAATTTGGGAGGCCAAGTCTATATTTTTTGTATTCCATTTTCTATTAGGACAATTAATAATTTTGTATTTGAGATTTAACTCATTTATAAATTTATAAAATTTAAAATCCAGCCATGGAGGAGTCCATGCACCAGAACGGCATATATGAATTACTGATATATCAATATTTTTAGGAAGATTTTGAAATTTAATATAATTTATATTAAATTTTTTATTAAATTCTTTGAAATCTTCTTTATTTTCATATGTATATGGACTGTATATTATTGTAGCTTTTTTTACATAATTATCTTTAAGTAGTTTACCTAACCAATTAGAGCAATTGAGTTTAAAATCTAGGGAATTTATGCCACTATAGCCTAAATCTGAATGAGCATCAAAAGAAAAGACTTCACTGCAGTTATGTTTTTTAGCGATTATATAGGAAAATTTATGAGAATCAGAGATGTATACTTTTGTGGAATTATGAATTTTGAAATATTTTTTTAGTTTATTCCAAAAAAGATATGTTTCAGGACTGACATCTATTAAGTGTTCTATATTTTTTCCTTTAATTTTATTTTCGATGTATCGTTTGTACCAAAGAGAGATAATATTTTTTTTGTTTTCGATATAAGAACTACACCATTCCTTGTTAATAGGAATAAAATAATCCCAATCAATACTTAGAAGAATTTTTCCCATAAAAATCACCTCGATAAAAATTTTCAAGGTATTGTGAAATTATAGGTAAAATTCTCTAATATAGTTTTAACTTTTTAAGTAAAATTTTTTACAATATTATTATAAAAATAATGAAATAAAAAATCAATTTTTTTGAAAATCGTATTATATACAATTATACAATTTCAATATTTGAATTATTATACGGAATATTATATAATAAAATTATTAAATGTTTGTAACAAATGGTCATGTTATAAAAATCATATAAGAATTTATTTTAATATAGTTCAAAATTGTTGACATAAAAATATAGTATAAGTATCATATATAGAAAATAAATATACGAGTTTTTTAATAAATATTCTGAAATTATCAAGGAGGAAAATTATAGTGATTAAGAAATTTAATAAAGTTTTAGTAGCAAATAGAGGGGAAATAGCTATAAGAATTTTTAGAGCATGTGCTGAGCTTGGAATTCGTTCAGTAGGTATATATTCTAAAGAAGATAAATATTCATTATTTAGAACGAAAGCTGATGAGTCATATTTAATAGGTGAGAAGAAAAAACCGATAGAAGTTTATTTGAGTATGGATGAAATTATAGACCTTGCTATTAAAAAAGGTGTAGATGCTATACATCCCGGGTATGGCTTTTTATCTGAAAATCCTGAGTTTGCCAGAAAATGCAGGAAAGCAGGTATTGAATTTATTGGACCTACAAGTGAAACCATTGAAAGTTTAGGTGATAAGATAAAGTCAAAAATATTAGCAAAAAGTGTAGGAGTTCCAACTATACCTGGAATAGATAAGCCTATTACAGATGTTGATGAAGCAATAGCATTTGCAAATGAATTTGGATATCCTGTTATTTTAAAAGCTGCTGCCGGTGGTGGCGGTAGAGGTATGAGGGTAGTTTATAATGATGAGGATTTGATTTTACAATTTAATAATGCAAAAAATGAAGCAAAAAAAGCTTTTGGTATAGATGATATATTCATAGAAAAATATTTGGAAGAACCAAAACATATAGAGGTTCAAATACTTGGGGATAAATATGGAAATATTGTCCATTTATATGAAAGAGATTGTTCAATTCAGAGAAGACATCAAAAGCTCATAGAATTTACTCCAGCAATAGCAATAAGTGAAAAGTTAAGACAGAAAATATGTAGTGATGCTTTAAAGATTGGTAGAGCAGTAAATTATATTAGTGCAGGTACAGTAGAGTTTTTAGTAGATAAGCATGGAAATTATTATTTTATTGAGATGAATCCTAGAATACAAGTAGAACATACTGTTACTGAAATGGTAACAGGTATAGACATTGTACAAAGTCAAATTCTCATTGCACAGGGTTATCCGTTAAATTCAGATAAAATAGGTATATATTCGCAAGATATGATTAAACCGAGAGGATATTCTATACAGTGCAGGATAACTACTGAAGACCCATCAAATAATTTTGCACCTGATACCGGAAAACTTGATGTGTATAGAACAGGCTCAGGATTTGGTATTAGGCTTGATGGTGGTAATGGCTATACAGGTTCTATTATTTCACCTTATTATGATAGTTTGTTAGTGAAAGTTATTTCATGGTCTAGAACATTTGAAGATGCAGTAAGAAAGGCAATACGTTCTATAAAGGAAACAAATGTAAAAGGTGTAAAGACTAATGAAGCATTTTTAATAAATGTTTTAAATCATGAGAAGTTTTTAAAAGGTCAGTGTGATACACATTTTATAGATGATACTCCAGAGCTTTTCGATATAAGACCTAAAAAAGATTATGAAACTAAGATACTGAGATTTATTGGAGAAAAGGTAGTAAATGAAACAGGTGGAAATAAGATGGATTATGATATACCACCAATACCTAAAAATGTTGATGTAGAAGGTTTAAATGGAACTAAACAATTGTTAGAAGAAAAAGGTGTAGAAGGAGTTATTGAATGGATAAAAAGTCAGAAAAAACTTCTTCTAACAGATACGACTTTTAGAGATGCTCATCAATCATTACTTGCAACTAGAGTGAGAACTAAAGATATGGTAAAAATTGCTGAGGCAACTGCTGCATTTGCAAAAGATTTGTTTTCATTAGAGATGTGGGGAGGAGCAACTTTCGATGTTGCATATAGATTTTTAAGAGAATCTCCATGGAGAAGATTACAAGACCTTAGAAAAAAAATTCCTAATATACTATTTCAAATGTTATTAAGAGGGTCTAATGCAGTCGGATATACAAATTATCCAGATAATGTAATAAGAACATTTGTTAGAGAAGCTGCATCTCAAGGAATAGATGTATTTAGAATATTTGACAGTTTAAATTGGTTAAAGGGAATGGAAGTAGCTTTAGATGAGGTTTTAAAAACTGGAAAAATAGCAGAAGTTTGTGTATGTTATACTGGAGATATTTTAGATACTAGAAGAGATAAATACTCATTGAAGTATTATATAAATAAGGCTAAAGAAATAGAAAAAATGGGTGCACATATATTGGGAATAAAAGATATGGCAGGACTTTTAAAGCCATATGCAGCAGAAAAATTAATAAAGGCTTTGAAAGAAGAAATTAGTATACCAATTCATCTTCATACACATGATACAAGTGGGAATGGAGTAGCTACACTACTGATGGCTGCTGAGGCAGGTGTAGATATAGTTGATACAGCTTTTAATGCAATGGCAGGATTGACAAGTCAACCAGCACTTAATTCTATAGTGGCAGCTCTTGAAAATACTAATTATGATACAGGGTTTGACCTAAATAAAATACAGAAGATTTCAGATTATTGGGGTGAAGTAAGAAAAGTTTATGAAACATTTGAGTCTGGTTTAAAATCAGGTACAGCTGAAATATACAGATATGAGATACCTGGTGGACAGTATTCAAATTTGAGACCTCAGGTAGAAAGTTTTGGACTAGGGCATAAATTTAATGAAGTTAAAGAAAAATATAAGGAAGTTAATGAGTTATTAGGCGATATAGTTAAAGTAACACCTTCATCTAAAGTTGTAGGCGATTTAGCAATTTTTATGATTCAAAATGATTTAACTAAAGATAATATATTGGAAAAGGGAAAAAATTTAACTTTTCCTGATTCTGTAATTTCATATTTTAAGGGTATGATGGGACAGCCTGAAGGCGGTTTTCCAGAAGAACTTCAGAAAGTAGTATTAAAAGGAGAAAAACCTATAACTTGCAGACCGGGAGAAATATTAGAACCTGTTGATTTTAGTAAGATAAAAGCTAAGCTTGAAGAAGAATTTAATATGAAAGATGTGAATATTAGAAATATATTAAGCTATGCTTTGTATCCAAAAGTATACAGCGATTATTTAAAATCTTTAAATGAATATGGACATTTATATAATTTAGAAAGTCATGTATTCTTTTATGGGTTAAAAGAAGGAGAAACTAGCGAGATAGAGCTAGATGAAGGTAAGATAATGATAGTTAAATTAGTTGAAGTAGGAAAACTTGATAAAGAGGGTTATAGAACGGTCGCTTTTGAAGTTAATGGTAATAGACGTGAAATTAAGATATTTGATAAAGGATTTGGAGAGAAAGAAAAAGTAGATGTAGTAGTAATGGCTGATCCAAATAATCAAAAGGAAATAGGAGCATCAATACCGGGAATGATTTCTAAAATATTAGTAAAAGAAGGAGAAAAAGTAGAAGAAAAACAGAGTATAGCTATAATAGAAGCTATGAAAATGGAAACAAATATTTTAGCACCTGTAAATGGTCAAGTTGAAAATATACTTGTTTCTGAAGGTCAACAAGTTAAGGCAGGACAATTGATTATTAAATTAAAATAAGGGTCGAAATCGACCCTTATTTTAATTTGCGTTTTTATAAAAAATTTTTATGTAATATACTGTATTTGCTGTAAATATATATAATTCTTGCAACTTTAAAATAGTAGCTTTATAATTGGTAGTGTAAAATATAGGAGGATAAAATATGGGTGTTAATTTTTTTAATTTTTTGAGTAAAAAGTTTAATTTAGATTTAAATGAAAAACAAAAAGAAGCAGTAACTCATAAAGACGGTCCTGTTTTAGTTTTAGCTAGTCCGGGTTCTGGAAAGACAACTGTATTAAATGCACGTATAGCATATTTAATACTAAATTGTAGGATAAATCCTAGAAATATTTTAGCTATTACATTTAGTAAAGCTGCTGCAAGAGATATGAATGACAGATTTTATAGTACATATGGAAATTTAATTCCTAATGGTATTAAATTTGCTACTATTCATAGTTTTGCTTATAAAATTGTTAGAGAATATTTTTATAAAAATAATATAAATTATGACATAATCGAAGGTAAAAGTATAAAAAAATCTTTATTAAAGACGATTTATAATAAAATAAACAGTTCAAATATAAATGATGATAAATTAGAAGAACTTTCAAATGCAATAGGGTTTGTTAAAAATTTGATGATTAATCCAAATGATATAAAAAGCTTTAATTTTCAAATTAAAAATTTTGAAAAGATATTTAAGTTGTATGAAATATATAAAAGAGAAAATGAATTTAATAAGATATTATTGGATTTTGATGATATGTTAGTTCAGGCAAATAATATATTAAAAAAAGATAGAAATATTCTTAATAAATATCAAAGATTATTTAAGTATATATTAGTAGATGAGGCACAAGATACATCTCTTATTCAAAATAAAATAATTGAAAAAGTAGCACTTCCTGAAAACAATTTATTTATGGTATGTGATGATGATCAATCGATTTTTCGGTTTAGAGGAGCTGACCCTGATTATTTATTGGATTTTAGAAAGAGATATAAAGAGGCTAGAATTATTTTTATGCAGCAGAATTATCGTTCAACAAAAAATATAGTGGATGTAAGTAATAAGTTTATTCAGAATAATTTTAAACGCTATCCTAAAAATATGTTTACGGCTAATAGTAGAAAAAGTCCTATAAGAATAATGAGGTTTTTATCAGATAAGGAGCAGATAAATTATATTGTTAATTCAATAAAAAAAGAAGAAGATTTAAGAGAAATAGCTATTTTATATAGAAATAATATATCTTCAATGAGACTAGCTCAAAGACTTTATGAAGAAAATATACTTTTTTATATGAAAGATTATTACAGAAATTTTTTTAATCATTGGGTTCTTAATGATATATTAAATTTTATTAGATTTTCTTATGATGATACAAATGTTAATTTATTAGAGTCAATATATACTAAATTTAATTCATATATATCAAAAAAAGAATTAGAATATCTAAAATATCAAGATAAAAGTAAATCTGTATTTGACAATTTAATAAATAATCCTGAAGTTAAGAGTTTTAAAAAGAGGAATTTAGCAAAATTTAAAAGAGATTTTGAAATTCTTAAAACTTTAAAACCAGTTCAGGCAATAAGATTTATTAGAAATGATTTAAAATATGATAAAAGATTGCAGGAATATTGTGAAATCATGGGATATTCATATGATTATATTAAAAATATATTAGAAATACTTGAAGAATTTTCTGTAAAGGCTGTAACGATGCAAGAATATGTTGACAATTTAAATAATTTAAGAAAAATTATGCATGAATCTAAAAATAATAAATATAAAAATGCAGTTACACTTTCAACATTACATTCATCAAAGGGATTAGAATTTAAAAAAGTTTATATGATTGACCTTATAGAAGGACAAATTCCTACTTTAGAGAGTATAAGACTTAGTGAGTTAGGAAATATGGATGCACTTGAAGAGGAGAGAAGATTATGGTATGTTGGTATGACAAGAGCTAAAGAGCATTTAGAACTACTTACTGTAGAATATAAATATAACGAATCTGTAATGCCTTCAAGATTTATAGGGGAAGTAGCAGAGCATGTAGAAAAAGGTAATAGTTTACCGTATAGAGTAAACTCTATTGTTAGACATAAAAAGTTAGGTCTTGGACTTGTTAAAAGTATAAATGGAGAAATAATAACAATAGATTTTGATGATAAAGGTGAAAAGAATTTATCTATAGATATGTGTATTAAAAGAAATTTATTAGAAGTTATAAATTATAAGGTAAATTAATGAGGAGCCTATTCAGGCTCTTTTATTTATTTTTTAAATAGTGTTGTACTGAAGGATTTGGAATTTCATATTGAACTCCTTCTATTACTATATTAGGTTCTTTTAATAAATCTATCAGTTTCATATCTACTGTTGTTGCTAATTGTTTAATAACTTTGATTTTAGGTCTAAGAGGAAAATTACTATTAATTTCTTCTATAACACCAATTTCACCATTGCTTAATTTAACTAATGTTCCTATTGGATAAGGGATTACCCTTTTTACAAATGCTCTAGCAATATCAAAGTCAAAATATCTTCCGGCAGCTCCCATTATATATTCGATAGCTTCATTTGGGGATTTAGCTTTTTTATAAGGTCTATCTGAAGTCATGGCATCATAAACATCAGCTACAGCGACTATTTTAGCTAATTTATTAATTTTATCACCAGTAAGACCGTAAGGATAACCAGAACCATCTATTCTTTCATGGTGTTGAAGAGCAATAGCTTTAGCAAATGCTGTTAATTGATAATTTTCTTTTAAATATTCATATCCTTTAAGTGGATGTTCTCTTATAAGTCTATATTCTTCATCAGTTAAAGTTCCTTCTTTGTTTAATATTTCTTTAGGAATAAAGGCATTGCCTATATCGTGCAAAAGAGCACCTATACATAGATTATAAAGTTCATTTTTATTTAGTCCGAGTTCTATACCAATGACTAAAGATAAAATAGATACACTTAAAGAATGTTCATAAGTGTAATTGTCCATATTTTTTATGTCTATTAAATTAATTAAAACATCTTTAGTTTTAGAAATATCATCTACTAAATTTTTAGATATTTCATTGAGAGAATTTAAGTGCTTTTCTTGTATAAGATTCTTTTTTTGTTTTAAAAGATTAATATTTTTTGATGAATGTTCTTTTTCTATACATTTAAATGTTTCTTTTAATGTATTGATAGTTTTTAATTTAAGTTCTGGTTTAATTATATCTTCTATTTCGTTACTGCTATATTCATCATTTATGTATATGGTATAAAAACCACTTTGTCTTATTTTTTCAATTAAACTGCTATTTAGTTTTGTTCCTTTCCTTAGAAGAATTCTTCCGTTACTGTCATATAGATTTTTGCCTAAATGAGAGCCTACTTTAACACAATTGATTGGAACAAATCTCATTTTACATTCTTCCTTTCTAGATTAATTTAATATATAAAAATATATGAAAAGTTTTTTCATAATATAATATCGGAATTTGTCGAAAAATGATTAATTGTGAAATAAGAATTTATATGGGTAAATAAGATATATGAATTAAAAATAAATATTAAACATATAATTTATTTAGTGGTACAACTTGTTTTATATAATTAGATAGGGGGATTATGATGGGTTTGACTGTACAGCAATTATTTGATTATATTGATAGATTAACAGAAAACAAATCTGGTTTGATATTGAAAGGAAATAAAGATAAGGAAAGTGTTCTATTTAAAATATATTTTGCCAATGATAAATATTATATTGATAAGTTGAAATGTGTAGAAAATAAAGAAAATGTAGAAGGGAGAGTTATTGCTGATAAGGAAGAACTGCAGAAATTTAAAGTTAAGGTTATACGTTTGTTAAATGAAATAAATGTTGAAGATATATTTATTGAATAACAGAAAATATTTAGTTGATAAAAATTAATGATTTTAATAAAATTTAGATAGGAATGGAATTTAATTATTTTAAAATAAGAGGTGTTTTAAATATGAAATATAAGACTAAAAAACTTATAGCAATAGCTGTAGTTACTATGATGGTTTTAGGAACATTTGCTAGTTTGGTATCTGCATTTGCATGGATACAATATAAATAATTTATATATAAAAATTTAAAGTTTACTAGAAAAGAAGGCTAGAGTTTTAGCCTTTATTTTTTTTAGGATAAAATGCATAGCATTTTTTACCTGAACTCTTGTAAACAATAACTGAAGGCAGCTGTTTACTTTTAAAGCCGAAATATGAGCAGCCTCTAGGATTATTTATATCCCAAGTAATAAAAAAATATTTACATTTAAAGCAGTTTATATTTGTATTTTCTGTCATAAATAAACTCCTTTTATAAAATAATTATTATATAATATAGTATAATATATTTTAGGTTAAAGGAGGTAAAAAAATGGGGGTAGATGATAAGTTTTATTATGATTATTTGATTAATGAAGCTATTAAAGTTGCTGCAAAAGCTCATGATGGGCATAGAAGAAAAGCAAGTGATATTCCATATATAGTACATCCATTTGAAGTAGCTTTAATATTACAAAAAAATGGTGCTAGTGATGAAGTAATTGCTGCAGGGATATTACATGATACTTTAGAGGATACAGATTTAACTGAAGATGATATAAAGAATATATTTGGAGAAAAAATACTTAATCTTGTGTTAAGAGCTTCAGAGGAACTTTATAATAGAGAGAACAGACCATGGGAAGACAGGAAAAAACATACTATTGATTATTCAAAAAAGGCACCACTTGAAGTAAAACTTCTTATATGTGCTGATAAACTTAGTAATATAAGAAGTATGATAAAGGATTATAAAAAAATGGGAGAAAAATTGTGGGACAAGTTTAATGCACCGTATGATAAACAGAAATGGTATTATAAAAGCTTAGTTAAAAGTTTAAAGGAACTAGATGGGTATGAAATGTATGAAGAATTTAAAGAAGCAGTAGAAGAGCTTTTTGGTTAATTTTTAAAGAAATTAGGTGGAAAATTTATGGATGGGAACATTTGCAAAATTACTAAAATAGAAATACAAAAGAAAAATAAAGATAGAGTATCTATATATATAAATGGGCAATATGGATTTGGAATACATAAAGAGATATTTTTTAAGTATGATTTTGAAGAAGGAAAAATTTTAGATAAAAAATTTATTGAAGAAATTATAAAGGAAGAAGAACAAAAGAGGGCAAATTCTTATGCATTAAAATTGTTATCATATCGTTTAAGAAGTGAAAAAGAAATCAAGGATAAAATGAATTTAAAAGGCTATGATGCAGAAGTAATAGATAAAACTGTAAAATATCTTAAAGAATATAATTATATTAATGATTTTGAATTTACAAATGAATTTGTTAGAGAAAAATTAAATAAGTTTGGGAAAAAACGTATAAAATTAGAATTGATTAACAAAGGTATAAATGAAGATATTATAGATAGTGTTTTAAATAAAGAAATAGATGATGATTTAGAATATGAAAAAGCACTTGAACTGGCTAAAAAAAAGTTAAAAGTCTATGGACAAGATGATAAAAACGGTGTATATAGGAAATTAGGTTTGTATTTGCAGAGAAAAGGATATAATTATAGAATAATTACAAAGATTTTAAAAGAAATATTATAAAAGCAAAATGGTTACTAAAGTATTGGGGGAGTTAAATAATATGAATAAAATAAAAATATTAATAGGAATGTTAATATTATTTTTAGGATTTTTTATTATGTATTTTGCCTTAGAAAGTGGGACAAAATTTATATTTTTTTTCGGGATATTATTCGGGATATTAATGTCTGTTATTGGAGCTGTAATTATATTTACATATAGATATAAGGAAAATATGAAAATTGTATATAATTATAGAAAAGCTATTGAAGAATTGAAAAAAGACCCTAATAATGAAGAGTTAATACAAAAGGCATATAAGTATGGTAAAGAGCTTTATTGCTCTAGAAGAAGTGATGGAATTTTTACAAAGAAAGATAAGAAAATATTAGAAATGGATATAGATTATGCTAGAGGCAAATTAAAATAGGGATATAAAAAACTATTTACAATCTATTTTATAATGATATAATATGTATGATGAAAAACTTACTGGACCAATGGGTAATCCATTGGTTTTTTAAATAGGAAAATGTTTAAGTTTATTTAACAAGAGAATATTTATGTTATAATTAAATAGTTAAAAAGTTTAAACTAATTTAAAATAGTTAATAATGGAAATATTAAAATAGAATAGAGGAGGACAAAGTAAATGAACTCAAAAATACTAAAAAAAGAAAATAATAGAGTTACTTTAGAAATTAAAGTAAGTGCGGAAGATTTTGAAAAGGCTATTCAGGAGTCATATATGAAGAACAGAAAAAGATTTAATATACCTGGTTTTAGAAAAGGTAAAGCTCCAAGAAAGATTATTGAAATGCAGTATGGAGAAGGTATCTTCTATGAAGATGCGATAAATATTGTACTTCCAAAGGAATACGATAAAGCTATTAAACAGCATAATTTAGAGCCAGTTGATAGACCGGATGTAGATATAGAAGAAATAAAAAAAGGTGAAGATTTAATATTTACAGCTACTGTTACTGTAAAACCTGAAGTAAATCTTGGAGAATATAAAGGTATAGAAGTTGAAAAAATTGAGTATAATGTAACTGATGAAGATGTAGAAAAAGAATTAGAAAGAATGAGAGATTTAAATGCAAGATTAGTAAATGTAGAAGATAGACCAGTTCAAAAAAATGATACTGTAATTATAGATTATAAAGGTTTTGTAGATGGAGTTCAGTTTGAAGGAGGTACTGCAGAAAATCAAAGTTTAGTAATAGGTTCAGGAAAATTTATACCGGGATTTGAAGAACAATTAATTGGTGCTAATAGAGGAGATGAAATTGAAGTTAAGGTAAAATTTCCAGAAGAATATCATGCTGATAAGTTAGCTGGCAAGGATGCAGTGTTTAAAGTAACTATTAAGGAAATCAAATTTAAAGAACTTCCTGATTTAGATGATGAGTTTGCTAAAGATGTAAGTGAATTTGATACGTTGGAAGAATTAAAAGCTGATATTAGAAAGAGATTAGAAGAAAATGCACAAAAAAGAGCTGAAAGAGAGTTAAGAGAAAAAGTTTTAGATAAAGTAGTAGAAAATGCTCAGATAGATATTCCAGAGGTTATGGTAGAAACTGAAATAGATAATATGCTTACAGATTTTGACTTTCAGTTAAGATATCAAGGATTAGATTTAGAAAAATATCTTCAATTTACAAATACAAAAATTGAAGATTTAAGAAATCAAATGAAAGATGATGCATACAATAGAGTAAAAACTTCTTTAGTATTAGAAGCTATAAAGGAAAAAGAAAATATTGAAGTTACAGATGAAGATGTAGAAAAAGAAATAGAAAAAATTGCAGAGCAAAATAAAGTATCAGTTGAAAAAATGAAAGAAACTTTTAGAGATGGAAATTATGGGTATATAAGAAATACTATTAAAGTGAGAAAAACTATAGACTTTTTAGTAGAAAATGCTAAAATAGCATAAATGAATCTGGGGGGAAGATGACTATGCCATTAGTTCCGGTGGTTGTAGAACAAACTAATAGAGGAGAAAGGTCTTACGACATATACTCTAGGCTACTTAAAGAAAGAATAATATTTTTAGGTGAAGAAATAAATGATTATACTGCAAGTTTAGTTGTTGCTCAACTTCTTTTCCTTGAAGCTGAAGATCCAGATAAAGATATTCATCTTTACATAAATAGTCCTGGTGGTTCTATAACAGCAGGAATGGCTATTTATGATACAATGCAGTATATAAAGCCTGATGTATCAACTATTTGTATTGGAATGGCTGCTAGTATGGGAGCATTTCTTCTAGCAGCAGGTGCAAAAGGAAAAAGATATGCTCTTCCTAATGCTGAAATTATGATTCATCAGCCATTGGGAGGAACAAGAGGTCAAGCAGAAGATATTAAAATACATGCAGAGAGAATTCTTAAAATGAGAGATAAACTTAATAAAATATTAAGTGAAAATACAGGTCAGCCATTAGAAAAAATTGAAAAAGATACAGATAGAGATAACTTTATGGATCCTGATGAAGCTTTAGAATATGGTTTAATCGATAAAGTTATCACTTCTAGGAAATAACAAGAGAGGTGTAATGATGTCAAGATTTGATGACAGAAAACAGTTAAAGTGCTCTTTTTGTGGAAAATCTCAAGATCAAGTTAAAAGGCTTATTGCAGGACCAAACGTATATATATGTGATGAATGTATAGAACTTTGTCAGGAAATAATCCAAGAAGAATTTGAGGAAAATTTTGATTTAGCTACTTCAGATATTCCAAAACCTACAGAAATTAAAGAAATATTAGATCAATATGTAATAGGTCAAGAAAAAGCTAAAAGAGCCTTAGCTGTTGCAGTTTATAATCATTACAAGAGAATAAATAGAGAAGTAAAATCAGATGATGTTGAGCTTCAAAAAAGTAATATACTTTTAATTGGACCTACTGGTTCAGGTAAAACTCTGCTTGCACAAACATTGGCAAAAATATTAAATGTACCTTTTGCAATAGCAGATGCTACTTCTTTAACTGAAGCAGGTTATGTAGGAGAAGATGTTGAAAATATCATTTTAAAACTAATTCAGGCAGCTGATTTTGATATCGAAAGAGCTGAAAAAGGTATCATTTATATAGATGAAATAGACAAAATAGCAAGAAAGTCTGATAATCCGTCTATAACAAGGGATGTAAGTGGAGAAGGTGTTCAACAGGCTCTTTTAAAAATTTTAGAAGGAACTGTTGCCAGTGTTCCACCTCAAGGTGGTAGAAAACATCCTCATCAAGAGTTTATTCAGATAGATACAAGTAATATACTATTTATTTGTGGTGGAGCTTTTGATGGCATAGAAAAAATAATTCAAAGTAGAATTGGTCAAAAATCTATGGGATTTGGAGCTGAGGTTCACAGTAAAAAAGAAATGGAAATAGGAAAGTTACTTGAAAGAATAGAAACTGAAGATTTATTAAAATATGGTTTAATTCCTGAGTTTGTAGGTAGAGTTCCTGTAATAGCATCTTTACATGAATTAGATGAGGAAGCATTAGTTAGAATACTTGTAGAGCCTAAAAATGCCCTTGTTAAACAATACAAAAAATTATTTGAAATGGATGGAGTAGAATTAGAATTTGAAGATGAAGCATTAAAAGCTATTGCAAAACTTGCTATAGATAGAAAAACTGGAGCTAGAGGGCTTAGGAGTATACTTGAAAGTATAATGCTCGATGTTATGTATGAAGTTCCTTCAAGGAAAGATATTGAAAAATGTATAGTTACTAAGGATACTGTGGAGAAAAAGATGACTCCTACATTAGTTATTTCTACTAACAAGAAAAAAGGTTCAAGAAAGAAGAAAAAAGAAGAAAATGTTTCATAATAGAAGATGCGAGTCTATATTGACTCGCTTTCTTAATTAATGAATATGTTGATTAAAGCTTTATATTTGTGTATAATTTGTTTTGATACTTTTATGTTATAAAAAAACTATTAATAGGTAAATATAGAATAATAAGTTATTCATTTAGTAGTAAAATCCTCAAGCAAGGGAGTTGATTAGATGGAGGATAATAAAAACAAAGTAATAAAACTGCCCCTGATACCATTAAGAGGACTTTCAATTTTTCCATATATGGTACTTCATTTTGATGTTGGAAGGGAAAAGTCTATAAAGGCTTTAGAAGAAGCTATAGTTAAAGATCAATTGATATTTTTGACTACACAAAAGGAGATAGATGTTGATTTACCTACACCAGAAGATTTTTATGAAGTAGGTACTATTTCAAAAATTAAACAAATGCTTAAATTGCCGGGGGATACAATTAGGGTTTTAGTAGAAGGAATAAGCAGAGGGAAAATAAAGAAGGTTATAGATGAAGAACCATTTTTTAGCGTAGAAGTAGAAGAATATAAGGTTAAAGAATATAAGGAAGATAAAGAGCTTGAGGCTTTTATGAGAGCAGTATTAAATAGCTTTGAAGACTACATAAGTGTGAGTAATAAAATATCACCTGAAGTATTAATAACTGTTTCTACTATAGAAGAAGCAGGGAGACTAGCAGATGTGATAGCTTCTCATATGCTTTTAAAGACAGAACAAAAACAAGAAATATTAGAAGCATTTGATCCAAAGGATAGATTAGAAGTATTATATAAACTTCTTTTAAAAGAAATTGAAATATTGGAAGTTGAAAAGGAAATAAATACAAAAGTAAGAAAACAGATAAATAGATTGCAAAAAGAATATTATTTAAAAGAACAATTAAAAGCTATAAGAGAAGAACTTGGAGAAGATGGAGAATATGACAGTGAGATAGAAGAATTTTATGAGAGAATTGAAAAGGCTAAACTTCCTAAAGAAGTAGAAAAGAAGGTGTATAAGGAAATTGATAGACTTTCTAAGTTAGCTCCGGGTTCAGCTGAAGGTGGAGTGATAAGAACTTATGTCAATTGGATATTAGATTTGCCTTGGAATAAAAAAACAAAAGATAATATAGACATAAAAAGAGCAAAAAAAATACTTGATGAAGACCATTATGGTTTACATTTTGTAAAAGAAAGAATATTAGAGTATTTGGCAATAAGAAAACTTGCAAAAAATATGAAAGGACCTATCATATGTTTAGTAGGACCACCTGGAGTTGGAAAAACTTCAATAGCGAGGTCTATTGCGAGGTCATTGAACAGAAAATTTGTAAGAATGTCATTAGGTGGAGTAAGAGATGAAGCAGAAATAAGAGGTCATAGGAGAACTTATGTAGGAGCTATTCCGGGAAGAATTATTTCTGCTATTAAAGATGCAGGATTTAAGAATCCAGTATTTTTATTTGATGAAATAGATAAATTAAATAGTGATTTTAGAGGAGACCCTGCTTCAGCACTTCTTGAAGTACTTGACCCAGAACAAAATAAGGAGTTTACAGATCGCTATTTAGAAGTACCTTTTGACCTTTCAAATGTAATGTTTATTACGACAGCAAATAGTTTAGGGACAATACCTAGACCGCTTCTTGATAGAATGGAAGTAATAGAAGTTTCTGGTTATACAGAAGAAGAAAAAATTGTTATAGCTGAAAAGTATCTTGTTCCAAAACAAATAAAAGAACATGGTATGAAAAAAAATAATTTACAAATTTCAAAAAGTACATTAAGAGATATAGTCAATTATTATACTAGAGAATCTGGAGTAAGAGAGCTTGAAAGACAAATAGCTACAATTTGTCGTAAAGCTGCTAGGCAAATAGTTGAAAATAATAAAAAAGTAATAAGAGTTACTAAATCAAATCTTAAAAATTATTTAGGTATTCCTAAGTATAGATATGAAAAAGTGAGAAATGAACATGAAGTTGGTATAGCTACAGGTCTTGCTTGGACAAGGGTAGGTGGAGATACATTATTTATAGAAGTAACTCCTATGAAAGGGACAGGAAAATTAGTTCTAACAGGTCAGCTTGGAGATGTAATGAAAGAATCTGCAAGAGCAGGTCTTAGCTATATTCGTTCAAAAGCAGGTGAGCTAAATATTGATGAAGAATTTTATAAGAATTTAGATATTCACATACATATACCTGAAGGTGCTATACCTAAAGATGGTCCATCAGCAGGTATAACTATGGCTACTGCTGTAATATCAGCTCTATCAGGTATTCCAATTAACAAATATGTAGCTATGACAGGTGAAATTACTTTAAGAGGAAGAGTTTTACCTGTAGGTGGAATAAAAGAAAAAGTACTTGCTGCTAATAGAGCAGGTATAAAGAAAGTATTGTTGCCAATTGAAAATAAAAAAGATTTATCAGAAATACCTGAATCAGTAAAGAAAAAATTAGAATTTGTATTTGTAAGTCATATGGATCAAGTTTTAGAACATGCACTTGTAAAGGGAGATAGGAAAGATGAAAATTAAGAGTTCAGAGTTTATTATTAGTGCTGTTAAACCTAGTCAGTATCCGCAAACTCATATGCCAGAGATAGCTTTAGCTGGCAGGTCAAATGTAGGCAAATCTTCTTTAATAAACATGCTTGTTAACAGAAAAAAGTTAGCTAAAACTAGTTCAGTACCCGGAAAGACACAAACCATAAATTTTTATTTAATAAACAATGAATTTCATTTAGTAGATTTACCGGGATACGGTTATGCCAAAGTTTCTAAAAGAAGTCAAGAAGAGTGGGGGAAGATTATAGAAACTTATCTTACTTCTAGAGAAAATTTGGTTGAAGTTTTACAATTAGTCGATATAAGACATAAACCTACTGTTCAGGATAAACAAATGTATGAATGGATAAAACATTTTGGATTTAAAGGAATAGTAGTTGCAACAAAGCTTGATAAGATAAAAAGAAGTCAAAGACAGAAACAAATAAGTATTATAAGAAAAGAATTAGGTATGGATAAAGATGATGTGCTCATTCCTGTTTCGTCTTTGAATAGAGAGGGAAAAGAAGAACTTTGGGAAGTAATTTGCAGTATATTTATAGATAAAGGATTAAATATAACTATAGAAAAAGCAGCTGAGCTTTAAGCTCAGCTGTTTTTTTAATACTATTGTTAACTCGTTCAATAATAAAAGTTGACAATTTTAAGTTGTTTAGTTTACAATTATTTTGAATAATGTAAATACTATAAAAAATAGGGGGGATAACAAAGAGGAATTTTATTAAATGAAAAGTACGAGCTATTTGGAATAGCGATAAGGAGTAAGGAGTGAAGGTTTTGGCAAAAGGGCTATTTGTCATAGGGACAGATACAGACGTGGGCAAGACATTTATTACGGCTGGAATTGTTTATATTTTAAGAAAAAATAATTATAATGCAGTAAGTTTTAAACCTGTACAAAGTGGTGGAATAATATGTAATTCAAAATTAGTATCAGGTGATATTGAATTTATAAAAAGAGTAGCGGGATTAAAAGAAGAATATTGTAGTATGAATTCTTATTGTCTAAAAGAGGCAGTATCACCTCACATAGCAGCTGAAAGAGAAAATATTAATATAGATGTATATAGAATAATTGACGATTATCAAAAATTAAAAGATAAGTATGACTTTATTATTGTAGAAGGGGCTGGAGGAGTTATTGTTCCTCTTATTCGAAATAAATATTATATTTATGATTTAATAAAGGATTTAAATATACCTGTTGTTATAGTAGCAAGAGCAGGAGTTGGTACAATTAATCATACTGTTTTGACAGTAAATTATATTAAGAGTTTAGGAATAAATGTAAAAGGGATAATTATTAACAATTATAGTGGGAATTTTTATGAGGATGACAATATTGAAGTAATTAAGAAAATAACAAAAGTAGATGTAGTTGGTGTAGTGAATAAATTAGATTTAAAAGGAAATGAAGACGATATTTCAAAGATAAGGCAGGAATTTGAAAAGAGTTTAAAAATACAAGATATTTTAAATATGTTTTAAAATTTTTTACAGGTATTAATATAAAGGGGAGATTATAATGAATAAAATGAAAAATCTTCAGCAGAAAGATTTAAAATATATTTGGCATCCATGTTCACAAATGAAAGATTATGAAGATTTTCCGCCTATTATTATAAAAAAAGGAAAAGGAGTATTTTTAGAGGATATAAATGGTAAGAAATATTTAGATGCGGTATCTTCATGGTGGGTAAATTTATTTGGACATTCAAATCAGAGAATAAATGATGCACTGTATAGACAAGCAAATAAAATAGAACACGTTATATTTGCTAATTTTTCTCATGAAGCTGCAATTGAGTTAGCAGAGAGGATTGTAAAAATTACTCCAGCGGGTTTAAATAAAGTCTTTTTTGGAGATAACGGTTCTTCGGCAATAGAAATTGCACTAAAGCTTAGTTTTCAATATCATCAGCAGTTGGGAAAAACTAAAAAAACTAAATTTGTGGCTTTAAGTAATGCATATCATGGAGAAACTATAGGAGCACTTTCAGTTGGAGGTGTCGATTTATATAGTAAAATATATAAACCGTTGTTATTGGAAGTGATAAGACCTAAGGGACCAGATTGTTATAGATGTAGATATGGTTTAGATAGAAAGAGCTGCATGGCAGAGTGCTTTGAGGATTTAGAAAAGGAAGTAATTGACAAGCATGAAGAAATAACAGCTATTATAATTGAACCGATGGTTCAAGCTGCAGCTGGAATGAAAATATATTCGGAAAAATATCTTAAAAAGTTGAGAAAATTGTGTGATGACTATGATATTAATCTAATAGCCGATGAAATTGCAGTAGGGTTTGGAAGAACAGGTGAAATGTTTGCCTGCAATCATGCAGATATATCACCAGATATTATGTGCGTTTCAAAAGGGTTAACAGCAGGATATTTACCATTATCATTAGCTATAATGACAGATAAGATTTATGATGTTTTTTATGATGATTATTCTTCTATGAAGGCATTTTTGCATAGTCATAGCTATTCAGGAAATCCTCTTGGATGTGCTGTTGCAGTAGAAACTTTGAAAATTTTTAAGGAAGATAATATCATAGAGAAAAATAAGATTAAAGCTCAGATATTAAGGAAGAAAGTTGAAGAAAAAATTGATGATGTTCCTCATGTAGGAGAATATAGACAAATTGGAATGATAGGAGCAATAGAACTTGTAAAAGATAAGAAAACGAAGGAGAGCTTTGATTGGAGAGAAAGAGTTGGTTATCAAATTTACAAAAGAGCAGTTGAAAAAGGTGTTTTATTAAGACCTCTTGGAAATATAATTTATTTTATGCCACCTTATATTATAAGTGAAGAAGAAATAGACTTTATGGTTCAGACTGCAATAGATTCTATATTAGAATATTTTAAGTAGACTAATATATTAGTAAATATGAATTATATGAGCTTAAAAATTGGTACTGATGATTTCAGTACCAATTTTTAAGCATTATTGATTTACACTTTTTTTCTTTTTTAATAATGACATAAAGTCTATTTCAGCAACTAACATTCCCATAAGAATTAGTGCTGCTCCAACAAATCCTTTGAAACTTAACACTTCACCAGCAACAAAATAGGCAAATATAGCTGCAAAAACTGGTTCGCCTGTATAAATTAGAGCTGTATGTGTTGGAGTAGTAAATTTTTGAGCAGCATTTTGTACAATAAAAGCTCCAGAAGTACATATTACGCTTAATACTAAAATATTAAACCAGACCATACTTATAGGTGGGAGTATAGGTTTTTCTATTGCTAAAGAAGTAAATAAACTTAATATTCCAACAACACCTATTTGTATAATTGCTAGAGCTATAGAATCTACTTTTACTGTATATTTGCCAACTGTAATTATGTGCATTGCAAATGCAAATGTTGAAATAAATGTATATAAATCTCCAATATTAAGAGATATACTTTCATTTAAAGTAAGTAGTGCAAGACCTATGAGAGCTACTATTGCTCCTAAAATAGCAGATTTTTCAGGTGATTTATTTAAAAAAATTGATGAAAGACTTGGAACTAATACTACAGAAATTCCAGTAATAAATGCAGATTTAGAAGCAGTAGTATAATTAAGACCTACTGTTTGAAATGCATAGCCACTAAATAATATAAAACCAATGAGTATTCCATATTTTAAAGTATCTTTATCAATTTTTTTCATATTTTTATAAAAGATTAATGAAGAAATAGTAAATGCTAATATAAATCTTATAGCCAAAAAATTATAAGTTCCTAATGAGTTAAGAGAGTTTTTAGTTAATATAAAAGAAGCACCCCAGCTTATTGTTATAATGAGAAGTGCTAAATCAGCTTTTGACTGTTTAGTCATTTTTTCATTCCTCCTAAGCATAGATTTATTTATAAAATTTAGTTTCAAATAACTATACTATATTTTATCATTAATAGCAGATATTTTTAATAAAAAATAAAGAGACTAGAAAAACTAGCCTCTTATTCAATAGGTTCAAACATATCTTTTCCAACGCCACAAATTGGACAAACCCAATCATCTGGAATATCTTCAAAAGCAGTTCCCGGAGCTATGCCTCCGTCAGGGTCACCTACTGCTGGGTCATATTCATATCCACATGGTATACATCTATATTTTTTCATTTAAAAAACTCCCTTCTGTTAATGATAAAAATATCTTTTGTTGTGATACATAAAAGATTATACCCATTCATGCATATACTAAACATAAAAAATATTTTTTTGGAAAAATTAAAAATATGGTTTTAAAATGATATAATTAATATAAGAAAAATTATATATATAAAAAAGTTATGAAGGGGTGAATAAAATGGATTTAAGAATACAAAAACTTGCGGAAAATCTTATCAACTATTCATGTGAACTAAAAAAAGGAGAAAGAGTCCTAATAGAAAGTTATGGACAAGCTACAATGCCTTTAGTTAAAGCTCTTGTAAAGGAAGCGTATAAAGTAGGAGCTGTACCATTTGTAGAATTAAAAGATAATTCCATTTTAAGACAGATATTGCTAGAAGCAACTGAACAGCAGATAAAATTTATGGCTGAATATGAACTTTTGCGTATGAAGGGAATGGATGCATACATAGGAATTAGAGGAAATGATAATGTAAGCGAAATGGGAGATGTTCCTTCTGATAAAATGGCAATTTATATGGAACATTTTTCAAAACCTGTACATTCTGAAGAGAGAGTGAACAATACTAAATGGGTAGTTTTAAGATATCCAAATAATTCTATGGCACAGCTTGCAAATATGAGTTTAGAAGCCTTTGAAGATTTTTATTTTAACGTTTGCAATCTCGACTATAAAAAGATGTCAAAAGCTATGGATAATTTAGTTAAACTCATGGAAAAGACAGATAAAGTACATATAAAAGGTAAAGGTACAGATTTAACTTTTTCTATTAAGGGAATACCGGTAATTAAATGTGATGGCAAATTAAATATACCAGATGGAGAAGTATTTACTGCTCCTGTAAGAGATTCTGTGAATGGATATTTAACTTACAATTGTCCGGCAGTTTATCAAGGCGTTACATATGAAAATATAAGACTTGAATTTGAAAATGGAAAAATAGTTAAGGCTACATCAAATGATACAGAGAGAATAAATAAAGTATTTGATACTGATGAAGGAGCAAGATATATAGGAGAATTTGCTATAGGTGTAAATCCGTATATAACTACTCCTATGAAAGATACTTTATTTGATGAAAAAATAATGGGAAGTTTTCATTTTACTCCCGGAAAATCTTATGATGATGCTCCAAATGGAAATAAATCTGCTATACATTGGGATTTAGTTTGTATTCAAACTCCTGAGTATGGTGGAGGAGAAATATATTTTGATGATGTTTTAATTAGAAAAGATGGAAGATTTGTTTTGCCAGAGCTTGAAGCATTAAATCCTGAAAATTTAAAATAGGAAAGAAGTATGAGCCAAAAAGCCTTTTTATAAACAGGTTTTTTGGCTTTTTACTTTTTATTTGACTATAGAAAAATAATGTTTTAGAATTTAATAGTATTTATAATTAAATTAAATATTAGTGCTATTTGGAGGAAAAAATGAAAGAATTATTTAAGTTATTTGGTATTTTTTTTAAAATAGGAGCTTTTACTTTTGGTGGCGGTTATGCTATGATACCGCTTATAGAAGAAGAAATAGTTAATAAAAATAAGTGGATTGATGAAGATGAATTTTTAGATATTATAGCAGTTGCTCAATCTATACCCGGGGCACTAGCAGTCAATACATCTACTTATATTGGTTATAAAATTTTTGGTCTTAAGGGAGCAATTATATCCTGTTTAGGAGTTGTACTTCCATCTTTTATAATAATTTTAACTATTGCAAAATTTTTAATACTCTTTTTAAACAAAGGATGTGTGGAAAAATTTTTTGCAGGAGTAAGACCAGCAGTAGTTTCATTAATACTTGTAGCAGTATTTAAACTTAAAAAGGGAATAAAAAAAAGTTTGTTTAGTTTTGTGATAATAATTACAACTATTATACTTATTTTAATATTCAAAGTTCATCCTATATTGATTATAATAATTTCAGGTCTTTTAGGTTATTATTTTTATAAAGGAGTAAATGTAGATGAGTCAAATTCTTAAAATTTTTATGACATTTTTGAAGATAGGGGCATTTAGTTTTGGTGGAGGATATGCGATGATTCCTTTTATAGAGAAAGAAATAGTGGAAAAAAATAGTTGGCTTTCTCTTAAAGAATTTATTGATATTATTGCAATATCTCAAATGACCCCCGGACCAATAGCAATAAATTCATCTACTTTTGTAGGATTTAAGATTTCAAAATTTTGGGGGGCAGTAGCAGGAACTATAGGGGTAATATTGGTTTCATTTATATTGATGACTATACTTGCTAGTTATTTAAAAAATTTTAGTAATTCTAAAGCAGTTAAAAGTATTTTTATGGGAATTAGACCAGCTGTACTTGGATTGATATTTAGTGCGGCAGTATCTGTTGGAAAGACGGCTATAGTAGATTTTAAAAGTTTAATTATTGCTTTTATAGTTTTATTTTCAATATTAAAGCTTAAGTTGCATCCTATTTTATGTATTGCAATATCGGGAATAATAGGATTGATTGTATTTTAAAGGGTTTATAACTAGCAATTACCGTAGAGATTAAAAGTTGTTTTATTATATAATGAAAAGTAGGTTTCTTTTAAAAGTAGTTGATAGTTTAGTTATTGAGGAAGTTTAAAAAAAAAGGGGGATTTGGGTATGAAAAGACAAGCACTATTAACTTTTATTGTGCTGATTTTTATTATATCAGGGGGAATTATATGTTATTTTCAAAAGCAAAAAGAAGTACAAAATAGAGTAGAGAAAGTAGCTAAGTTAGTATTTGAAAATATAGTTGTTAAAGATTATGGAAAGGCAATAGTAGAGGAAAATGAAATTTATATTCCTGTAGAGCTTATAAGAAATTATATAGATTCAGATTTAGAATTGAGTGATGATAAGAAAAGGGTCTATATAAATATATCAGATAAAAATTTAGAACTTGAAGATAAGAGTTTAACTAAATTTGTTGTGGAAAATGGAGTAAAAATAAATCTATTAACAAAAATAGAGGATAATATAGTCTATATTCCGGGAAAATTAACTAGCAAGATTTTTAATATTGATATAAATTATATTGAAACAACAAAAGTAGTTACAGTTGATAGGTTTACAGAAGAAATTAAATTTGGAAAGATAAAGGAAGATACTGTATTAAAGTTAAAAAATAATAAATTTAGTTTTACGATAGATAAGCTGTTTAAAAATGAAAAAGTAAGAGTTTTTAAAGAATATAAAGATTGGTATGAAGTTAGAAATAAAGTTGGACATTTGGGTTTTGTTCAAAGAAAATATATTGATGAGTTTACTAAAAAAATCAGTTTTAATAATAAATTAAATACTAAGAGAGAAGATTTTGATAAAAGTAAAAAGATAAATATTACTTGGGAGTATGTCTATGAAAGAACGCCTGATATAAAAAATGAGGATAAAATAGACGGTCTTGATGTAGTATCTCCTACTTGGTTTAAAATATCTAAAAATGGAGTAGTTATAAATAATGCAGATATAAATTATGTAAAAGAAGCTCATAAAAAAGGATATAAAATATGGGGTGTTGTCAATAATGGATTTGACCCTAACATAACAACTAATATATTGAATAATGAAAAGCTGAAAAATAAAGTCATAGCACAGATAGCTTTTTATGCTTCTTTATATGATTTAAACGGTATAAATATAGATTTTGAAAATATCTATTATGAAGATAAAAGTGCATTTGTGAAGTTTGTTGAAGATTTGACTAGAATATTAAAAAAACAAAATTTAATTGTATCTATAGATATTACAGTTCCGGGTGGCAGTAAGAGATGGTCTAAAGTTTATGACAGAGAAAAATTGGCTAAAATAGTAGATTATATTGCATTAATGGCATATGATGAACATTGGGCAACTAGTCCTAAAAGTGGTTCAGTAGCTTCAATAGGATGGGTTGAAAGAGGTATAGTTAAAACTCTTGAAAGTGTACCTAAAGAAAAACTTTTATTAGGGGTACCATTTTATACTAGGATATGGAAGGAAACTGTAGATGAAAATGGCAAGATAAAAGTAACTTCTAAAGCTATACCTATAAAAAATGTAAAAAAAATAATAGAAGAAAATGATGCTGTAGTTGTCTGGGATAGTAAAGCAGGACAATATTTTGCTACTTATAAAAAGGATAGTGCAGTATATAAAATTTGGATTGAAGATGCTGAATCTATTAAATTAAAACTTAAATTGGCTCATAAATACGGGCTAAAGGGTATAGCATCATGGAGAAAAGGATATGAATATGAAGAAATTTGGGAAGTTATAAAAATGATAAAAGATGATAAAAAGCTTCTTTAAAATAAATGCATAGGCATATATGCCTATGCATTTATTTTAAAGAAATTATGATTATTCATCAAAAGAAAATAGAAAAAGTTTTTAATTAATGTTGACATGGTTTATAATATTTCATATACTTTGAATATTAATAACATTTAAAGGAGAGAATTTTTTATGAATTTACCATCTTTAAAAATAGGTGATTTAATTGCTAAAGTTCCAATTATACAAGGAGGTATGGGTATAGGTGTTTCTCTTTCAAAATTAGCTTCAGCTGTAGCAAATGAAGGGGGAATAGGGGTTATTTCAGGAGTTCAAATAGGTTTTAGAGAAAAAGATTTTAAGATAAATAATGATATTGCAAATATAAGAGGTCTTATTAAAGAAATCAGAAAAGCAAGAGAATTAAGTCCTAATGGGATTTTAGGAGTAAATATACTGTCAGCTGTTAATAATTACAAAGATATGGTTAAGACAGCAGTAAAAGAAAAAATTGATTTGATAATTTCAGGAGCAGGACTTCCAAAACAGTTGCCTGAGTTAGTTAAAGGTTCTAATACAAAAATTGCTCCAATAGTTTCGTCATCTAAAGCAATATCTGTTATAGCAAAAATATGGGATAAAAGATATAAGTATATTCCAGACGCAGTAATAGTAGAAGGTCCTTATGCTGGAGGACATTTAGGTTTTTCTGTTCAGCAGTTAAAATCTTTAAAATTACCGAAATTAAGTGATATAGTAAAAGAAGTAATAGAGACATTAAAACCTTTTGAGGAAAAATATAAAAAGAAAGTACCTGTTATTGCGGCAGGAGGAATTTATACAGGTCGTGATATTGCTAAATTTTTAAAAATTGGTGCAGCTGGAGTTCAGATGGCTACAAGATTTGTTGCTACAGAGGAATGTGATGCACATATTAATTTTAAAAATGCATATATATCTGCTAAAGAGGAGGATATTCAAATTGTAGTAAGTCCTTTAGGTATGCCCGGACGAGCAATTCGTAATGAATTTATAAAATCTGTTGAGAAGGGAAAGCAGCCAATAAATAAGTGTTATAGATGTTTAAAACATTGTAGCCCTGCGTCTGCTCCATACTGCATATCAGATGCATTAATAAATTCTGTTCAAGGCGATATTGAAAGAGGGTTAGTTTTTGTAGGAACTACTGCTTATAGATTGAAAGAAATTACTACTGTAAAAAAATTAATAAATGAATTAGTCAGTGAAGCAGAAGAAAGTTTAGGTTAAATAAAAATTGCAATTAAGTTATATGTAAATCGTTAAAAATATTATTTTCTTTTTATAAAAAAATTAGTACTAATTATTAGTTTGATGTTTTAAGTTATAAATTTTTGAATTGAATTTTTTTAAATTTTAAATTTAAGTAAGCAATGAAAAAGCGTGGATTTATCCACGCTTTGACAAAAAAGTTTAATTAAATTTTATATTTTTTAAGTTCATTTTTTAAGTTATTTGTTAATTCTTCTAACATATTAACATAATCCATAAGTTCTGTAATTTTATCTGAATATTCCATAACACTTGCACTCATTTCTTCTGCTGAAGCAGAATTTTGCTGTGCGATAGCTGCTAGGGAATGTATATTTTCAAAAACTTTGGATATTTTTTTAGTTTCAGTACTTAATTTGTCAACTAATTCAACAATACCATTTGATACATCAGTAATTTCGTTAGTTGCAGTTTGGTTATCTGTGGCGACATTTTGCAGTGTTTTACTACTTTCTTCTAATTGAAGGAATTGGTTGGTTACTTGTTTAATCATATCATTGACTTCCATTGTGAAAGTATTAAGATTATCGTTTATTATTTTAACTGCATTTTTTGAATCCTCAGCTAATTTTCTTATTTCATCTGCTACAACTGTAAAGCCTCTGCCCATTTCTCCAGCTCTAGCTGCTTCGATAGCTGCATTAAGTGCCAAAAGATTTGTTTGTTCTGATATTTGTTCAACAGTTATTACGATATTAATTATATCTTGGACTTTATTTGCTAGTTCTTCTCCTTTTGAATTTACTTTTGCAAAGTTATCTTTTACTTCTAAGAGCATATTTGAAACAGCTTGAAGTTCTTGAAATGATTTTTCAATATTTGATACAGCATTTTCAAGTTGTTTTTTTCTAATATTTTCTTCTTCTGCAAGGTTATTTAAAATTTCAATATTTTCATTTAGAATGTAAACAGATTTTTCTGTTTCTTCAGCTTGATGAACAGCTCCATTAGCTACTTCTTGAACAGCACTAGAAATTCCTTCAGAAACTTCTTTCATGCTACTGGCTATATTTGAAAATGTTATAGTGAAATTGTGAACATCATCCATACCACCTTTAAGGTATATAAAATCTTTCTTTATATTATTTTTTATTTTATTTATTTCATTAATATGTTTTTCAAATTCATCTCCAGATTTTATTTTTGTATCTCCAACAAAATTTAGATTTTCAAGTTTAGAAAGTTCATCTTGAACAACTTTTAAAGGTGATATAGCTGTTTTGGCAATTAAATATGTAACTATAAATACAGCGGCTGTAAATAAGCTGCTTTTTATTATATTTTGATTGCTTAAAAAGAAAAAAATGAATGATATTATTGTAGTTGGCAGTGCTATTTTTAAAGATATATCTTTAATAAAACCAAAAGATAAAAATTTAGAAAGTGTGTAGTTTTTAATAACTGATGGGTCTTTTTCAAGTTTTATTTTTACTTTCATAAAATGTCTTCCATCGTTATATTTCCCACTGTCAAGTATATTGTATTCCATTTTTTCATTAAAAAATTTGGCACTACCTTCTAAAAGACCTAAAAAATAGTCAAACATGCCTCTTTTAGATTCATATAAAATTTCTATTTCTTTAGGGGCAGTTTCTGTAGCTATTAATCTAGGTGGTTTTGCTCCTTTTATCATCTTTGTAAGTTGAGTATGTACGTCATCCATCATCATGAGAAAACCTTTTAGGCTAAATCTTTCGAAATAAGAAGGAAACCATTTGCTAAATGTTTCTATATTTTTTCTTCCTATTTCTCTCCAGACTTCTCCGGGTGTTTTGTTTGTAAGATTAGCAACTTCTTCTACTATAACCATAGGTTCATTATCGTGAATGTCTTCAAGTGGCGTAATGACCCTATTTTTTTGCCATCCTACTTTTGAAATGGCTTTGTCGACAATTTCTTTACCATATAAATTTTCTAAAGTATTTATCCAAGTTGAAACTACAGTACCTTTCAAATCCAATACCTCCTTTAGCTAAAAACATATCTCTATATCATTATAATATGAATATTTGAATTTGTATTTAATATGTGAAAATTTTTTTCTACAAGCTATATATATCCAAATTGAGACTATGATAAACAGAAGTAAAAAAATAAAAAAAGTGCTGTTTAAATAAAATAGTATAGTATATAATTATAAGTAATATTGACTTTAAAACTTATATTTAAGAAAAAGAGTTTTTTTAAAGAAAGTTAAACTTTGGAGTTGGAGATTTAGTTTATTTGACGCTTTAGAGACGAATAGATATTATAATTTAATTATAAATTTCAGAATAATTAATATGGAGGGAATATTATGAAAACAGATGTCCAAATAGCCCAAGAGGCCAAAATGCTTCCTATAGTAGAAATAGCAAAAAAGTTGGATTTAACTGAAGATGAATTAGAGCTTTATGGAAAATATAAAGCAAAAATTTCATTAGACGTATATAAGAGACTTGAAGACAAAGAAGACGGAAAACTAGTGTTAGTTACGGCAATCAATCCTACATCTGCTGGAGAAGGTAAAACTACTACGAATGTTGGTTTAAGTATGGGGCTTAATAAAATAGGAAAAAAGGCAATAACAACATTGAGAGAGCCTTCCCTTGGACCTTGCTTTGGTATTAAAGGTGGAGCAGCTGGTGGAGGATATGCTCAGGTAGTTCCTATGGAAGATATTAACCTTCATTTTACAGGTGATATACATGCTATAACTACTGCTCATAATTTACTTTCAGCTCTTTTAGATAATCACATTCATCAAGGAAATAAGCTTAATATAGACCCAAGACGAATTACATGGAAAAGAGTTCTTGATATGAACGACAGAGCTCTTAGAAAGATAGTAATAGGACTTGGCGGAAGGGGAAACGGAGTACCAAGAGAAGATGGTTTTGATATAACTGTAGCATCTGAAATCATGGCTATATTATGTTTAGCTACAAGCATAGAGGACCTTAAAGAAAGACTTTCAAAGATGATAGTTGGATATACTTATGATAACGAACCTGTAACTGCTGGACAGCTTGATGCAACTGGTTCTTTGACACTACTCTTAAAAGACGCAATAAAACCAAATCTTGTTCAGACGTTAGAAAATACACCAGCTATTATACATGGAGGTCCTTTTGCAAATATAGCACATGGTTGTAATTCTGTAATGGCAACAAAAATTGCATTGAAACTTGCTGATTATGTTGTTACAGAAGCTGGATTTGGTGCAGATTTGGGAGCAGAAAAGTTTTTTAATATAAAATGTAGATATGCAAATCTTAAACCAGATGTAACTGTGATAGTTGCAACTGTAAGAGCATTAAAAAATCATGGTGGAGTAGCAAAGGCAGATTTAGGTAAAGAAAATATGGAAGCATTGGCAAAGGGATTTGAAAATCTTGAAAAGCAGATAGAAAATGTTCAAAAATTTGGAGTACCTGCAGTTGTTGCTATAAATAGATTCCCAACTGATACGGAAGATGAGTTGAAATATATAGAAGATAAATGTAAAGAACTTGGTGTTGATGTAGTATTATCAGAAGTTTGGGCAAAAGGTGGAGAAGGTGGAGTACAGCTTGCTAAAAAAGTTGTAGAGCTTTCAGAGAGCGGAAAATCAAATTATAGACCTCTTTATGATTTAGATATGTCTATAAGAGAAAAAATAGAAACTATAGCAAAAGAAATATATGGAGCGGATGGAGTAGAATTTTCATCAAAGGCGTTAAAAGAAATTGAAAAATATGAAAGAATAGGGCTTGATAAACTTCCAATATGTATGGCTAAAACTCAATATTCATTATCTGATAATCCAAAACTTTTAGGAAGACCAAGAGGGTTTACTATTACAGTAAAAGAAATTAGAGCTTCTGCTGGTGCAGGTTTCTTAGTAGCTTTAACTGGAGATATTATGACTATGCCCGGACTACCAAAAGTTCCAGCAGCAAATAAAATAGATTTACTGCCTAATGGAGAAATCGTAGGATTATTTTAATATAGATAAATTTTATAATTTACTAAAGGTCAATGGAGTAAAATACTCTGTTGACTTTTTTTATTGATTACAGTTTTAAGCAAAATAAAATTAAGCAGAAATTAGAATTATAAATAATTTAAAATTAGAATTATAAAAAACTTAGAGATTTAATTTGAAACTTACAACATGAAACTTGCAATTTATATTTTGCAATAATTTTAAAATAAAGGATTGACAAAAGATTTTTTAAAGTTTATAATTAAATTACAAAATTGGTATATACAACATAACATTATTACAACAAATTAAATTTAGGAAGGTTGAAGTGTATTGAAATATAAGATGGTTGAAGGGAGAAATGAAAATACATTAGATATTGATATACTTCCTACTATTGATATAGTGAGAAAAATAAATGAAGAAGACAAAAAAGTAGCATATGCAGTTGAAAAGGAAATAGAAAGTATTGCAAAAGCTGTAGATTATATAGTTGAAAGTTTTAATAATGGAGGGAGGTTATTTTATTTAGGAAGTGGAACTAGCGGAAAGATTGGTGTAGTAGATGCATCTGAATGTCCTCCGACATTTGGTGTAGATGATGATATGGTGCAAGGTATTATTTCGGGGGGAAAAGAAGCTGTATGGGGATGGCTTGAACATACTGAAGATGATGAAAAATTAGCTATTAGAGATTTAAAAGATAAAGGAGTTAGCAATAAAGATGTTATAGTTGGCATAACAGCAAGTGGAAATACTCCTTATGTATTAAAAGGGATAGAATATGCAAATGAATTAGGAGCTAAAACTATAGGACTTATATGTAATAAAAGTGGAAAGTTAAAGTACATGAGCGATATATGTATTTGCATAGACGTTGGACCAGAAGTTATTATGGGTTCTACTAGAATGAAGGCAGGAACGGCACAGAAAATGGTTTTAAATATATTAAGTACAGCATCAATGATTAAAATAGGTAAAGTTTATAGTAATCTTATGATAAATGTCAGACCTATAAATCAAAAGTTGAAAAAACGTGTAGAGACTATTGTATATCTGGCAACAGGAGAAAATAAAGAAATTATTAAAAAAGTACTAGATAAATGTAATTATGATGCTAAATTGGCTATAGTAATGATTAGTAAAAAAATGGATTTAGATAGTGCAAAGAAGTTTATAAAAGATAATAACGGAATTATTAATCAGTTAATTATAGAAAGTGATTTGCAAAGAAAGATAAAAAAATAAAGTGATTTTTTTTTATAAAGACATGGAAAACGTTTTATAAAAATTGAAGAAGATGATATTTAAAAAAGGTTGGAGGGTTAAAAGTGAGAAAAGTTTCTAAAAATAATCCATTACCTTTGTATTATCAATTGAAAGAAATAATACAGGAAATGATTGAAAATGAAGAGCTAAAACCGGGCGATCCAGTTCCACCAGAAAGGGAATTATGCGAAATACACGGTGTAAGTAGAATGACAGCTAGGAAAGCAATAATGGATTTAGTAAATGAGGGATTACTGTATAGAGAACAGGGAAAAGGGACTTTTGTTTCAGCTCCAAAAATAAAGCAACAATTATCGCAGTTAAAGGGTTTTACAGAAGATATGGAGGAAAAAGGGCTAAAGACTGATACAAAATTGTTATCATTTGAAATAAAAAAAGCTACAAAGAAGATAAGAGAGCATTTGAATTTAACTCAAGAAGATAGTTTAATTATAGAAATAAAGAGATTGAGAAAAATAGAAAATGAACCTATTGCAGTAGAAACTGCTTGGATACCTTTAAATATGTGTCCGGATTTTACTAGAGAAACTCTTGAAGGTAATTCGCTCTATAGTATTATAAGAAAAAAATATAACTATAATTTGGATTATGCAAAGCAGACTATAGAACCTATAAAAATAAATGAATATGAAAGCAGTTTATTAAATGTAAAGCCGGAATCTTTAGCGCTTTTATTTAGAAGAAAAACTTATTTAGACGATGGTAGAGTTATAGAATATACAAAAGCTATTTATAGAAGTGATAAATACAAGTATGAAGTAATACTTAGATAATGTTTAATAAATTATTTATATAAATTTAAAATAATTTTAAAGGGAGGATTTTAAAAGTGAAAAAGTCGTTTGGCAAAATTCAAAAAATTGGTAAGGCTTTAATGCTTCCAGTAGCAGTTTTACCAGCAGCTGGTTTACTGCTTAGGTTAGGAGCTCCTGATGTATTTAATATTCCATTTATTATGAAAGCTGGAGATGCTATATTTTCAAATCTTGCATTATTATTTGCAATAGGTGTAGCAGTAGGTTTGGCATTTGATAATGCCGGAGCGGCAGGTTTAGCTGGAGCAGTTGGATATTTAGTTCTTACAAATGCAGTTGTAACAATAAACAAAGATATAAATATGAGTGTTCTTGCAGGAATTATATCGGGTATTGTAGCTGGAGTCATGTATAATAAGTTTCATGATATTAAACTACCAGATTGGTTAGGCTTTTTTGGAGGAAAGAGATTTGTACCAATTATTACGGCTACTATAAGTGTTTTATTAGCACTAATATTTGGTTATATTTGGCCGCCTATTCAAAGCGGAATTCATGCAACAGGTGAATGGATTATAAAAGCTGGAGTTTTAGGAGTATTTGCATTTGGATTTTTAAATAGATTGTTAATACCGGTTGGATTACACCATGTCATGAATAGTTTTGTTTGGTTTGTATTTGGGGAATATAATGGTAAGACGGGAGATTTAAGCAGATTTTTTGCTGGTGACCCAACAGCAGGTTCATTTATGGCAGGATTTTTCCCGATATTTATGTTTGCTCTTCCAGCAGCAGCTTTTGCTATGATTAAGATGGCTAAAAAGGAAAATAGAAAGGCAATAGCTGGAGCAATGATAAGTGTTGCACTTACATCTTTCTTAACAGGTATTACTGAACCAGTAGAGTTTATCTTTATGTTTCTTGCACCAGTACTTTATATAACACATGCTATTTTAACAGGTGTATCTATGGCTGTAGTTTATATGTTGGGAATTAAGCATGGATTTACATTTTCAGCTGGAGCTATTGACTACTTTTTAAATATGGGGTTATCTACAAAAGGTTGGTTGATTATACCTATTGGTATTGTATTTGGAATAATATATTATATAGTTTTCGTATATGCAATAAAAAAATTAGATTTACCTACACCCGGTAGAATGGATGATGAAGGAGATTTAACAGCTGGAAATATGGAAAATAAAGAATTATCTAATATTGCAGTGGCTTATATAGAAAAGTTAGGCGGTATAGATAATTTAGAGGAAATAGATGCCTGTATAACTAGGTTGAGATTAACACTTAAAGATAATTCAATAGTAGATGATAATGAATTGAAGAAATTGGGAGCTTCTGGTGTAATTAGACCGAACAGTAAAAATATACAGGTAGTAGTAGGTACAAAAGCTGAAATAATAGCTGATGCGATGAAAAAACATATTAAAAAAATAAAAAATGAGGCTTAATAGTAAAAAATGGCATGGTGACTGATGGTGAGTCATCATGCCATTTTATAAGGAAGGGATGGAAGTATGAATACAGTATATGGTTTGACTAATGGAAAAATAATACTTGGAGAAAATGTTTTAGAGGATAAAGTGTTGATATTTAAAGACAAAATATTAAAAATAGCAGATAAAGAAGATTTAATAGAGTATGAGTCTATCCATCTGATAGATGTTAATGGTAATTATATATCTCCGGGATTTATAGATATTCATATTCATGGAGCAGGTGGTAGTGATACGATGGATGGGACTTTAAATTCAATAGAGAATATAAGTAGAACACTTGTAAAGACAGGTGTTACGAGTTTTTTAGCTACTACTATGACTATGAGTAAAAAAGTTATATATGGTGTGCTTGATACTGTAAGAAAAGCTGTGAATACAGATTTTAAAGGAGCAAAAGTGTTAGGTGCTCATTTAGAAGGTCCTTTTATAAGTGAAAAATATAAAGGAGCACAAAATGCTAAGTATATAGTAAGGCCAGGTTATGATTTTGTTAAGGGTTATACAGATATTATAAAAATAATTACTTTAGCACCAGAAATGGATATAGAATTTAAGTTTATAAAAAAGATAAAGGAAACTGGAGAGAATATAGTACTGTCTGTAGGACATTCAAATGCCACATATGAAGAATGTATAAATTCAATAAAAGAAGGAATTTCACATGGTACACATATATTTAATGCGATGTCTCCTATGCATCATAGGATGCCCGGTGTAGTAGGAGCTGTATTAAATAGTGATGTTACTTGTGAAATTATAGCAGATAAAATTCATGTTCATCCTGCTATTTTCCAATTGTTATTAAAAACAAAAGGTATAGATAAAATAATTCTTATAACAGATTCTATGAGGGCAGGAGCTATGAAAGAGGGTATATATGAATTAGGAGGACAAAAAGTAATTGTAAAGGATGGACAGGCGAGGCTTGAAAATAATACTTTAGCTGGTAGTGTACTTACAATGAATAGTGCAGTCAAAAATTTTATGGAGCACACAGATATAAATATACAAAATGTAATAAAATTGGCAACTATAAATCCAGCTAGAGTAATAGGTATAGATGATAAAAAGGGAAGTCTACATGAAGGTAAAGATGCTGATATAGTAGTTTTTGATAAGAATTTTGACATATATCTTACAGTAGTAGAAGGAAATATATTATATAAAAAATAATATGCGGAGGGTTTTACAATGAAAATATTAATTGTAAAAGATTATGATGAAATGAGTAAGAAGGCAGCAAATATGGTAGCAAGTCAAATAATATTAAAGCCAGAAAGTGTAATAGGACTAGCTACAGGGGATACTCCAAAGGGAATGTATAGACAGCTTGTAAAGTTATATAAAGATGGATATGTAGATTTTAAAAATGTTAAAACATTTAATTTAGATGAATATTATGGATTGGAAAAGGATAATCCACAGAGTTATAATTATTATATGATGGAAAATTTATTTAAACATGTAAATATAAAAAGAGAAAATATAAATATACCAAATGGTATGGCAGAAGATTTAGAAATTGAGTGTGAAGAATACGAGAAAAAAATAGAAGAGTTAGGTGGTATAGATTTACAAGTTCTTGGAATAGGTAGAAATGGACATATCGGTTTTAATGAACCAGATTTAAAATTTGAAGCTAAGACGCATTTGGTAAGATTAGATGAAGATACAATAAAAGCAAATTCAAGATTTTTTAATTCAATAGAAGAAGTACCTACAATGGCTATAAGTATGGGTATAAAGACTATAATGAATGCAAGGAAAATAATACTTTTAGCGTCTGGAAAGGAAAAAGCTGAGGCAATTTACAAAACAGTAAATGGTAAAATAACTCCAAAAGTACCAGCTTCAGTATTACAACTGCATCCAGATGTAACGTTAATAATAGATAAAGAAGCTGCTTCGTTGTTATAAATTAGAGCAGAGTTTATGATAAAAAGCACTGATAAAAAATGTCAGTGCTTTTTATATTGTAAATTAAAAAAAGAAAAAAGGATTAATCCGATAAATGAAGAATAGACAGATAAATATATATGTTTGTGAATGTACATGCTTGAAAGGAAGTGTAGTAATTGAAAGATAAATATAGGGTTAAAAAGATACTGATAGTTGCTGTAACTACTGCTTTAATGGGACAAGTTTATTTAAATCCTTTTAATTCTGATTTTAGATTATCAATTGGTATAGCAATTCTCACTTTTTTATTGATTAAATTTGATGATATATCAATAATACTAACTACACTTTGTACATCTATATCAGTATTTATATTTAGATTTTTTATAGATGTTTTTCAATTGACTTGTTTAACTTCAGCAGAAATAACAAATATTTTTTCAAAGCATTTTCCATCAGCAATATTTTATATAGCTTTTGGAATTGCTTTATTTGAACTTCATATAAGAGATTATAAGAAACGACCTGTATTTTTTATTTTTTTAGTAGGTATTTCAGATATTGTTTCAAATATTCTTGAGGCTGCGGTAAGGCAGGAATTTACCAAAACATCTATAGAAATTATACTGACGAGTTTATTTATAGCTGGTTTTACAAGAGCTACTATTTCTTTAGTGTTATTTTCAGGAGCTAAAGCCTACAATATGCTTATTCTTAAAGAAGAGCATGAAATGAGATATAGGAGTCTTTTACTTTTAACTGCAAATATGAAAGCAGAACTTTTTCTTTTAAGAAAAACAATGAAGGATATAGAACAAGCTATGGAAAAAAGTTATTTAATTTATACTGAATTAAAAAAAGCAAATGAAGATGTAGATAAAGATTATTTTGAAAAATTAAAAAGGAGAATACTTAATTTAACAAAGGATATACATGAAATAAAAAAAGATAATCAGAGAGTATTATTGGGAATAGAAAGATTACTGCCTAATGCTGAAGAAAATAATTCAATTAGGTTATCTACCATATTTAAAATACTCTATGATAATACTATTAGAGTGATAAGGTCACTAGGGAAAAATATATACGTTTTTATTGATTATTCAGATGATTTTATGATATATGAATATTATCCGTTAATAACTATACTTAATAACTTAATTAATAATTCGATAGATGCAATAAAAGGAGAAGGATTTATTAAAATCATTCAAAAAGTTGAAGAGGATTATGTACTTTTTCAATTAATAGATAATGGTGAAGGTATAGATGAAAAGGACATTGATGTTATTTTTGAACCCGGGTTTTCTACAAAGTTTGATATAAAAACAGGTCGTATGTCTACAGGGTTGGGACTTGCTCATGTCAAACATATTTTGGAAAATCATTATAAAGGGAAAATAAAGGTTGAATCTGAAAAAGGTAAAGGAACACAATTTTTTATTTATATTCCTAAAAAGAATTTGATAATGGAGGGGGATAAGAGTTGAAACCGGCTTTCTATATAGTAGATGATGACCTTAGTATAAGGAGGATATTAACAAATATTATAGATGATTATAATCTCGGATATGTGATTGGAGAGTCTTCTGATGGAGATACTGCAATAGAAGAAATAATAGATATTGTTCCAGATGTAGTTTTAGTTGATTTGTTATTGCCATCTATAGATGGAATAGAAATAGTGAAAAAAATTAAAGAGAAGAAATCAAATATACAATTTATTATGATTTCACAAGTTGCATCGAAGGATATGATAGCTGAGGCGTATAAAAGTGGTATAGAGTATTACATAAATAAGCCAATAAATGTAATAGAAGTTATTTCGGTTATTGAAAAAGTAGTGGAAAATTTGAAATTGAGGCAGGTTCTTTCGATGATAGGAAAGACTCTTGAGAGAGAAAA
The DNA here is from genome assembly GCF_900142285.1 of Caminicella sporogenes DSM 14501. Lineage (NCBI taxonomy): Bacteria > Bacillati > Bacillota > Clostridia > Peptostreptococcales > Caminicellaceae > Caminicella > Caminicella sporogenes. Next base: position 72,791 of record NZ_FRAJ01000007.1, read on the forward strand.
ATTAAATTTTATTTTTGAAAACAAAGAAACCAATAAAGAATATAAAGCCGAAATAGTCAAGATATTTTCAGATTTGGGGATTTTAGGAGAAGCAGGAAGTAATGATTTATTGTATATTATAGAAATGATTATAGAAGAAAGAAGAGAATTATCTACATCAATACATAATTATAAAATTAGTGATATGTATAAGAGATTAAATAAAAAATATATGGAAGAAAAAAAAGAATTTGTTTCTATAAAAGCTTTAGAACAGAGGATAAGGAGAATAATTCAATCTGCCTTAGAAAATATAGCAAGTATTGGTATAGAAGATTATGGTAATATGAAATTTGAAAAGTATTCAACTTCATTATTTGACTTTAAAGAAGTAAAGAATGAAATGGATTATATAAGAGAAAAATCAAAAAATAGAGGAAAAATAAATGTTAAAAAGTTTATAGAAGGTATCATCAGTCATTTGAATAATTAAGTTAAGAAAATATCAATTGAACAAATTTTCAAATATTTCTGTGTAGGTTTAGGTAGATAAACGTAGTAAAATGTAGTGAGGTGAATATAATAATGTTATATTAAAAATTAATTAAGGGGGTTGTTAGTATTATGAAAAAGAAAATGGGGCTTACTAGTAAGATATTTATTGGACTTATTACAGGTATAATTTTAGGTTTAATTCTTCATCCAATAAAAGAAAATACATTTATTAGTAATTATATTGTTGGATTTTTATTTCATTTAGTAGGTAAAGTATTTATCAATTCGATTAAAATGATGGTTGTACCGTTAGTATTTGTTTCAATAACTGTAGGAGCTGCTTCAGTTGGAGACATTAAAAAACTTGGTAGGATAGGTTCAAAAACTCTCGGATTTTATTTAGTTACAACTGCTGTAGCTATTACTATTGCAATTACATTGGCTACTGTTGTAAAACCAGGTGTTGGATTTGATTTGCCAAATGATGCACAGTTTACTGCAAAAGAAGCTCCAAAACTTGTTGATGTATTAATAGACATGGTACCTAAAAATCCAATTAGCGCTTTAGCAAATGGTAAAATGCTTCAAATTATAGTATTTTCAGTTCTTTTAGGTACATCAATGACAGCTCTTGGAGACAAAGCTACAAAAGTTAGAGAAGGTTTTGAAGCATTCAATGAAGTTATACTTAAACTCGTTATGATGATAATGAAACTTGCTCCATATGGAGTATTTGCTTTAGTTGCTAAGACATTTACAGAACTTGGATATGGTGCTATGAAGCCATTAGCTGCATATATGTTATGTGTTCTTGGTGCTCTGCTTATTCATGCTCTTGTAACATATCAAGGTTTATTAGTTGCCTTTACAAAGTTAAACCCAATAAAATTCTTCAAAAATTTCTCACCTGCTATGATGGTAGCATTTTCAACTGCAAGTTCTTCTTCAACACTTCCTGTTACATTGGAAACAGCAGAAGAAAGACTTGGAGTTCCAAAATCAATAGCTTCTTTTACACTACCTCTTGGTGCTACTATTAACATGGATGGAACGGCTATAATGCAAGGTGTTGCCACTGTATTCCTCGCTCAAGCATATGGTATAGACCTTACTTTACAAAACTTTTTAACTGTTATTTTAACTGCTACACTTGCATCAATAGGAACTGCAGGTGTGCCCGGAGTTGGACTTATAATGCTTTCAATGGTACTTACTCAAGTAGGTATTCCAGTTGAAGGTATAGCTATTATAATGGGTATAGACAGAATTTTAGATATGTGTAGAACTGCTATTAATATTACAGGTGATGCTGCTTGTACAGTAATAATAGCTAAGCAAGAAGGAGAATTAAATGAGGATATTTATAATGCAGAAAATGTTGATAAATCAATAGTGTAGTTTGAAATATTAAAGCGGCTGAAAAGCCGCTTTAATATTTTGCAAAAAAAGTTTGTGTATCAATATAGGTTATGTTAAAATGAACTTGGATAGTATCCTTTGGGAACTATACCAGAAAAATTTTATATAAAAAAATTTAATATTATTTTTTAATCTGCTCTGAGCCTTTGCTATGGACCGAGACAGAAGGTATGTTAAAATACCCCTTCTTAGCCTTGTGCTCTGAAGGGTTTTTTGGTATGGTCCTTTCTATGCTTATTTTAAGGCTTAGAAAGGATATTTTATTTTGCTAAATAATCAATATTTTCTGTGAGAAATTATAGGTTTTAAACAAAGTAAAATCATGCAAGCTGAAGAATTACAAATTAAGAGTTTGAAAGCTGAAGTTTCGGACTTATAACTTATAACATGTAATTTAGAACAAATAAAATTTATATTTGGGATGTGAAATTGTGAGAATAGGGTTTATAGGGGCAGGTAAAGTGGGAAAAGCTTTTGGAGCTTATTTATACAAAAAAGGCTTTAATGTAGTAGGATATTTCAGCAAAACATTTAACTCATCTTTAAAAGGAGCTAGTTTAACTAATAGTAAAGCTTTTAAAAATTTAGAGGATTTGACTAAAGAATCAGAAATAGTATTTATAACGACTAATGATGATGAAATTCAAAGAGTATGTAAATTATTAGTAGAAAAAGATATACTGCATAATGGTCAAATTTTAGTGCACATGAGTGGAGCATCTTCTTCGACTATTTTAGGCAGAGCAAAGGCAAAAGGATGTTTTATATATTCAATGCATCCGCTTCAGGCTTTTGCAGATGTTGATAAAGCAGTAAGAGATTTAGAAAATACAGTTTTTAGTATTGAAGGAGATGCTGAAAAAATATGTGTGTTAGAGAATATGTTAAAAATAACAGGTAATAATTATTTTAAAATAAACTCAGAGCAGAAAAGTATCTATCATGCAGCAGCTTGTGTTGTATCAAATTATTTAGTTGCATTGATTGATTATGGACTTTCACTTATGAAGAGTATAGGAATTGAAGAAAAGGAGGGGTATAAAGCTCTATATCCATTAATAGAAGGTACTATCAAGAATATTTATGATTTGGGAACAGAAAAGGCACTTACTGGACCTATAGCAAGAGGAGATATAGATACAGTAAATAAACATTTAGAATCTTTTAGAAAAATTATTCCAGATAAACTTAAAGTCTACAAAACTCTTGGTTTAATGACTTTAGATTTAGCCAAAAGAGAAAAATTAAGAGATGATGAAAAGGTAAAAATTTTACAAAATATTTTAAAAGAGGTGTAAGATATGGCAAATAAGAAATTTACAGTTAGTTCTTTTTTAAAGGCTAAACAAAAAGGTGAAAAAATTTCTATGCTTACAGCTTATGATTATTCAACTGCAAAACTTTTGGATGAAGCGGGAGTAGACAGTTTACTTGTTGGCGATTCGTTGGGAATGGTTATGCTTGGATATGAAAATACTCTTCAAGTAACTGTTGATGATATAATACATCATTGTAGAGCTGTTGCAAGGGGAGCAAAAAGAGCAATGGTAATTGGAGATATGCCCTTTTTATCTTATCATGTAAGTATCGAAGATACAATTAGAAATGCTGGTAGGATAATTCAAGAAGGAAATGCTCATGCAGTTAAACTTGAAGGTTGCATGGAAGTAATAGATAAGATAAAGGCAATAGTAAAAGCACAAATACCTGTAATGGGACATTTAGGTTTGACACCACAGTCTATAAATGTGTTTGGAGGTTTTAAAGTTCAGGGAAAAACTGAAAAGCAAGCTAAGAGAATAATTGAAGAAGCATTAATGCTTCAAGAAGCAGGAGTATTTGCAGTAGTTTTAGAATGTGTTCCAGAAAAATTAGCAAGGATAATAACAGAAAAACTTGATATACCTACTATTGGTATTGGAGCAGGAAAGTATTGTGATGGACAAGTTTTAGTAACACAGGATATGCTTGGAATGTATACAGATTTTACTCCAAAATTTGTTAAAAAGTATGCAAGTCTGTGCGAAGATATTAAAAATGCTACTCAAAATTATATCAAAGAAATGAAAGAAGGAATTTTTCCATCTGATGAACATACATTTGGGATAGATGAAAGTATTTTGGAAAAACTTTATTAATCAGCTGTCAATTGAGGAGGACAGATAATGAAGATTATACACACTATAAAAGAAATTAGAGAAGAAGTTAAAGCTGCCAGAAGAAGTGGCAAGTCGATTGGATTTGTTCCAACTATGGGTTTTTTACATGAAGGACATCTTTCACTGATAAAAAAGGCAAGAGAAGAAAATGATTTTGTAGTTGTAAGCATATTTGTAAATCCAACTCAATTTGGTCCAGAGGAAGACTTAGAAAGTTATCCAAGAGATTTGGAAAGAGATAGCCGACTTTCTGAAGAAGCTGGTGCAGATGTGATTTTTAATCCTACTGCTGAAGAAATGTATCCTGAAGGTTACAGTACTTATGTGGAAATAGAAGGAGAGCTTACTAAAAAACTCTGCGGAATTTCAAGACCGGGACATTTTAAAGGGGTTACAACAGTAGTATCGAAATTGTTTAATATAGTAACTCCTGATAGAGCATATTTTGGACAAAAAGATGCTCAGCAAGTAGCAGTTATAGAGCAGATGGTTAGAGACTTGAATTTTGATGTAAAAATAGTGCCCTGTCCGATAGTAAGAGAAAAAGATGGTTTAGCAATGAGTTCAAGAAATACGTATTTAAGTAAGGAAGAAAGGAAAGCTGCATTAATATTGTCAAAGACTTTATTTAAGGCAGAAGAAATGATAAAAAATGGAGAGAGAAATTCAACAAAAATTAGAGATTTTATTATTAATAACATAAAATCAGAACCGCTGGCAAATATAGATTATGTAGAGATAGTTGATGCAAAAAGTTTGAAATATTTAAATGAGATAAAAGGAGATGTACTTATTGCATTGGCTGTTAAGTTTGGAAGGGCAAGATTACTTGACAATATACGTTTGGAGGTAAAGTAAATGTTAATAAATATGTTTAAATCTAAAATTCATAGGGCAACAGTAACAGAAGCAAATTTAAATTATGTAGGAAGTATTACTATTGACAAAACTTTAATGGAAGCAGCTGGAATTTTGCCGGGTGAAAGAGTACAAATAGTAAATAATCATAATGGAGCTAGATTAGAAACATATGTAATAGAAGGACCAGCTGATAGTGGAATTATATGTTTAAATGGTGCTGCGGCAAGATTAGTTCAGCCGGGTGATAATGTGATAATCATAGCATATTGTTGGGTAAATGAAGAAGAAGCAAGAAATTTAAAACCTAAGATAGTGTTTGTAGATGAAAACAATAAAATAATTGAAAAAGCTGAAGCAGAAAAGCATGGTGATATAAAATAAATTTTCATAGTTTTAAATATATAAAAAGCACCTTTAAACAAGGTGCTTTTATTATACAATAAATTGTGCTAAAATTCCTGCTGTCAAGAATGAAATGATAAAACTTCCAAACCAAATTAAAGCTGATTCCAAAGGACTTCTTTCTTTAAATACGACCATTATAGCTGCTATACATGGAACGAATAAAGTAATTGCAACTAATGAAACTATAATTTGTCCACTGTTTAGTAATCCTTGAGATGCAAGAGCATTAAGTCCAGCAGCTCCAAAGTCTCTTCTAACTATACCCATAATAAATGCTTGTGCTACCATTGGAGGAAGTTTTAAAAATCCTTCTGTAAAAGGAGCAAGTGCATTTGCAATACCGTTTAATATTCCTGTAAACTGCATAAGAGTAACTATAACTCCGCCTAAAGCAAATAGAGGAGTAGCTTCTTTTAGAAACATTACAGATTTAGTATAAGTTTTTTTGAGTACATTTGATAATTTTGGCAATCTAAGAGGTGGTAAATCAATTAGAAGGTCAGTTGATTCACCGGGCATAAATTTATTGAGCAGTGTACCTGTTAATACAAATACGGTAAATATTGTAAGAGAATAGATTAAAAATGCTTTGATACCTAGTGGTGCTATAAGTCCCATTATAATTCCAAGTTGTGCTGAACATGGAATGGCTAGTCCCAAAAGCATGGTAGCAATAAATTTTTCCCTTTTTGAACCTAAAAGTCTAGTAGTTATAGTAGCCATTGTAACGCATCCAAATCCTAATATCATAGGTATAATAGCTCTGCCATTTAGACCTAATGAAGTTAACAGCCTGTCAACTAATGCAGCTATTCTAGGTAAATAACCTGAATCTTCCATAAGAGATAAAAAGAAATAAAAACCAACAACTAAAGGTAGTAAAAGTCCAAGAATATATATAGGAACCATAGTAATAAGTCCGAAATCACCAATTAATAATTGGCCTATCAGAGTAGAACTGTTTATAAATTTACCGATAGAATTCATTATGAAGTTATAATAATATCCACCCATAATTATTTCTTCAGTTACACCTACTACAGTTTGAGCTATAAAAACCCCTATAGCTTGATACATCAAGTACAAAGTCAGTAGAAGTATAGGTATTCCAGTAATAGGTCTTAGCATAAGCCTTCCAAGTTTAATTCTAAAAGAAGCATTTTCATTAGTTTCAGATATTACTTTTTCAACTATTTCATCTACTCTATTTCTTCTAAGTTTATATATATATTCTCTATAATTTTCATATTCTTTTATGTTATGTCTAGATATGATATTTTCATCTTCTTCTGCTAAAAGTAAAGCTTCAGATTCAGTATCAACTTTATCTATTACTTTATCTATGATATCTTTGACTTCTTTTATTCTATTTCCAACTTTTGCTCTTTTTAAAGCATCTTTAACTTTGTCTAAACCTTCACCTTTGATGGCTGTTGTTGGAATAACTTCAACACCTAATTCTTTAGATAATAAATCTATATCTATTTTTATACCATTGCGTTTTACATCATCCATCATATTAAGAGCTACTACAACAGGTTTTCCCATATCTATGATTTGTTGAGTTAGAAATAAATCTCTGTCTAAATGAACTGCATCGACAACATTTAAAACAACATCAGCATAAAGGATAATATCACGAGCAACTTTTTCTTCATCATTAAAAGAGGATACGCCATATACACCCGGTGTATCCATGACAATGTCTTCACCTAATTTTCCGGTACTAATATCTATGGTAGTGCCGGGGAAATTTGAAACGTCTACATAAAGACCAGTTAAGTAATTAAAAAATACAGATTTACCGACATTTGGATTTCCTGCCAAAGCAATTTTTTTTGAGTTTTTTGGTACATTCATTATTGCAGCTGGATTATGGCTGTTCATATTTTAGCCTCCCTTAAATTATATAATTAGATTAGTTTTATTTTGATTTTTTTGGCAAGATTTCTTCCTATTGCAATTTCCTGCATTCTATTTTGCAGTATAATTGGTCCAGCAGGTATTTTTTCAGAACAAATTAATTTAGAACCTTCATAAATTCCTAATCTTATAGCTTGAACCCTTATATTTGGATCAGGTATATTTACAATTTCTATTTTTTGACCTCTATTTGCAAGATCTAAAGTCATATTAAAAACCTCCTCATTAGCATCAATGATAATCATTATCAGTAAAGGGTAAAAAATATTAAACTAAGAATAGAATACACTAAATGATAATGAATGTCAATGTTAGAAAGAAAAATATCCTATTTAAGTAGTTTAAATAGGATATTTTATGAATAGTTTTATTATTTTGTTTGTAATTGATAACTAAAGTTTTATTTGAATTTTGAATAAATGATTTAATTGGAATAATAGGTAGAACTAGAGATAAACATAAAACAAATATTAATATTTTTTTATAGATTTTCATTTTAATTCCTCCAATTTATATAAATTTTATATTTAAAGTGTTAATTTCAAATTATATTTTTATAAAGATATTTTTAAAATAGTTCTTATTAATTATAGTTTTTCATTTTTTATTTTTATTATGATATAAATAAAAGGAAAATTTGAAAGAAAAATTAAAAACATTGAAAAATTTCTAGCAAGATAAGAAGGATTTTTATTATTTAACTAGAATACATTAGTAAAGCTTAAAACTTTTACCATCCTTCATAAAAATGCTATAGGAATAAATTGCACCTTTGGGTGTTATTTTTTTATCTATAAGATTTCAACGTCGCCATTGAGTTTGTAAATTACGTCTTTTCTTTCAACAATAATTGTAATTTTTTTCATTAAATTACTGTCTTTTTTTATGCTTTGCAACAATTCTTTTGTAGGATTTATTGCTATGGGGTGTCTGGTCAATTTTAACATTGATAAATCTCCATGCGTATCTCCGTAAGCATAACTTTTATTTAAGTCTATATCGTATTTTTCTGCAAATTCTAAGATTGCTTTATGTTTGCTTTCAGAATCCCACATTTGTATAATTTCTCCGGTAAAGTTGCCATTTTCATCTACAAGGTATTCTGAACCCCTATAATCTTGTATTTCATATTTTTTAGCCATTTTTTCTACTAAATAATTTGGACTACCAGAAATAAAAAAAACTTTGTGATTTTGAGATTTATGCCAATAGATTCTTGCCCTTGTATATCTATAAACTTTATCGCCTTTTAGATTTATCACTTGTTTATTGATAAATTCAATATCATTTTTATTTAATCCCTTTAAGGTTTTTATATATATTTCAGCAAGTTCTAGCAAATAATCGTCATAATTACCTCTTCTCTTTTCCCAATCTTCATATGTATGTTTGACATGATTGTGCCATAAGGTAGGGTCAATGACTTCATATTTTAATAGTTTTTTAAAATGTTCAATCATTAAAGAATTTCTATATAATGTACCATCAATATCAAAAAAAGCTCCAATCTTTGACAAACAAACCACCTCCATTTAAGTATATTATGTCTAGATAAAGTAATTTATCAGTTTTATTTATTTTGTATAAATCGATAAAGGTTTAAATAAATGGCAAATTTGGTATAAATATAATAATATAAAATATATATTTATAATGTTATATTTGCAGTTATATATAAAGTTTTCGATAATTTATTTATCCCCTAAAAAGTTAATTATAAACTTTAAATTAAAATGAAAAGGGGTGAAATTATGTTTTATTCAATATTAATAGCTTTATTTTTTACGATGCTAATAGGTTTTATTATAGAAAACTTAATACTTAATTTTGATTTAAAAAGGGTTTCTTATATAAATGATAAAATAAAAAGCTTAATTTCAAAATTGGTAGGAGATGAAAAATATTTTGATATTTTTATGATGAATGATTTAAGACGGCGATTTAATGAAGAATTTTTAAATGCAAAAATTGTAGATGAATTTGAATTATATAAAGTAGATGATTCTAGAATAAGAATAAAATATATGACAGGGTATGTAGTAGAAGAACTTGAAGTATTGACAAATGAAAGTAATGTCGAAGTAAAAGAAATTAACAAAAAAATAGTTGATTAAAATAGTTAAATTTTACTTAATAAGAAATTTAAACATTTTTTATAAATTGTGGACTTAAGAATTTAAAAATACAATATGGAACTTACAGCTTATAATTTATTATATGTTTTTATTTAATATGTTTACAAAATTATTTACAATTCTAGCTGTTATTCCCCAGATTATATAGTTTTTATATTCGTAAAAATAAATAGGATATGTTCCAACCCTGAAATTATAAAAGCGACCATTTTGTATTTTGTGAAAAGGGAAATCTTCAAAAATTTCCAGTTTAGTTTTTATATAGTATACATCTGGAGAATTATTTAAAAAATATTGGAGTGGAACTGTAAAAATAGAGTCAACTTCATCACTATTAAAATTTATATTATCAAATTCAATATTTTTTATTTGTCCAATGAATGGAAAAATAATGAGGTTAAAAGGAGTTAATATGTAGTCTGTTTGTCCTATGATTTTTATATTTGATTTATCTATATTGAGTTCTTCGCATGTTTCTCGTATTGATGATTCTAAAGGAGTTTCATATTTTTCTATTTTACCTCCCGGAAAGCAGATTTCTCCCGGCTGAGTATTTAATTTTTTAGAGCGGATTTCAAAGAGAATATGCAGTTTATTATTTCTTTCAATAATAGGGATTAGTACAGCAGAATCAATACATCTACCTTCAGGTTTAATGTTTCTATTTTTAAATTTTTTGTATATTGAGTCAATATTCACATTATCACCTCGAATTTTAAAAAATTATATATTATTATATCATTTTATTATTTTTTGTGTATAGATAATTATAAATTAGTCTAAAATACAATGAGAAAAATACTGGAGGTGAAAATATGGATAATCTTAGTGTAATGAGTATAAGAATAGACCACAGAACAAATTCAGTTTCTAAAGTGCAGGAAATATTGACTAAAAATGGAGATATGATTTTAGGCAGATTTGGAATTCATGACCCAGAAGAAGTAAATACGGGATTAATAACTTTAAATTTGAGGGCTGATATGAAGAAAATAAATGATATGATGCAGGAACTTGATAGTTTAGAAGGTGTAAAAGTAAATCATATGCAGGTATAGACAGTTCAGATTTTCTGGACTGTTTTTATTTTATAATTAATTTTTATATAAAAGTAACAATATTAAGTTATAAAAGATTTTATTTATAATTTGGCATAAAAAATTTTTATTACTGTCTTATTGATAGTTTAAGTATAGATTAGATTGTAAAAGTTAAATAGGTGTTGTAATATAAATATGTGATATTAGAACTATTAAAAGGGTGATTTGATGACTAGTTGGAGAAGTCTTGGACATAGAGGAGATGCTACAGAAGATATAATAAATGCTACTAATAAATACTATGAGCTTCATGAAGTAGCTGTTGTAAATAAAATGCCTGTTCCTATTAAAGTGATTGAAATAGAAAGTTCTATAATAAAAAAAGCTTTTTTTGAAGAAAAATCAACGGTAGATTATTATGGTATTGTTCAAGGAATACCTATAGTTTTTGATGCAAAGGAAACGGAGAAAAAGAGTTTGCCACTGCAAAATATACATTTACATCAAATTGAATATATGAAGAAAGTAAGAAAACAAAATGGTTTAGCTTTTTTAATAGTACATTTTAAATATTATGGAGAATTTATTTTAATACCTATAGAAGTTATAGATTATTATTATGAAAAAAGTTTTAATGGCGGAAGAAAATCTATTCCATATTTAGAACTCGATAAGAATTTTATTATTGAGTTTAAAAATGGAATACTTCATTATTTAGATACTTTAAATATATATTTGGAATATATTGACAAAAATAAATTTGCTAAGTATTTGTAGTAAAATGTATTAAAAATAAATTTGAGGAGATGAAAGTACTAAATTTATTTGATAGAAAGGGAATTAAGTATGTACCATTTTTCAATGATACTAGTAATTATAGCTTCTGTTTTCTATCATATATGTCAAAAATCTATCAATGAAAATGCGAATCCAATTGTATCAATGATTGCAACTTATGGAGTTGCATTAATTTTATCTTTATTTTCAATTTTCTTTTTTCCAAGTAAAAATATTATAAATTCATTTAAAGAATTAAATTGGGCAAGTTATATATTGGGGATTTCTATTTTTGCATTAGAAATAGGATATTTATTAGTATATAGAAGTGGATGGAATATTAATGTTGCAGCTTTTTTTACAAATGTTATTACTACTATAGTTTTAATATTTATAGGAATATTGTTTTTTAAAGAGAAGTTAACTGTTACAAATGTTATAGGAATAGTACTTAGTATTTTGGGATTTATTTTAATGAAGAAATAAAAGGAGTCTGACTTTAACTATTTACTTATTTAATAGTTAAAATCAAACTCCTAATTTTTTTAATTCATTAAATTAAATTCATTATTACTTAATTTGAAGTTATTTTTTAATCCTGAAGTTATATAAATTTTAGAGTTTTTTGTAACAAATATAGCTTCTGTGTTTTTTATATGTTCAATAAAATCTAATCCTTTTTCAAGCCCCAAAGCAAAGGCAGAAGTAGATAGTGAGTCAGCGTCTATTGATTTATCTGCTATTATTGATACACTTGCAAGATTGTTTTCAACAGGGTATCCAGTTTTTGGGTCTAAAATATGATGGTATCTCTTGCCATTTTTTTCTAAAAATCTTTCATAAATTCCAGAAGTAACAACAGCTTTGTTTTTAACACTTACTATACCTATATAATTGCCTCTTGAAGAAAAAGGATTTTGAATAGCTATATTCCATTTACTTCCATCAGGTTTATTTCCATATGCAAATATGTTTCCGCCGAGGTCTATTATTGCACTTTTAATGTTATGTTTTTTTAAAATTTCTACTATGGTATCAGCTGCATAACCTTTAGCAATTCCACCGAGGTCTAAAATCATTCCTTCTTTTTTTAGCATAATGCTTTTTTTTGATTCATCGAGAATTATATCGTTGTAATTTACTAAATCTAATTTAGAATTTATTTCTGATTGAGATGGTACACGAGCATTTTCTGTACCGATATTCCAAAGTTTAACTATAGGACCTATGGATATATCAAATCTACCTTTAGAAAGCTGGGAATAAGATTTTCCTTTTTTTATGACATAAAAGGTATCATTGGATACTTTAACGAAATTTTTACCGGCAAAAGAGTTTATTTTTATTACTTCGCTATTTTCAGCATTTATAGTCATTTTCTTTTCAATTTCTTTAATTTTGTCAAATGCTAAATCGAGTATGTTTTCAGTATTTTTATTGTCATAAAGTTTAATAGTAACAACAGTTCCTAAAAAGAAACCAGTTCTTGAAGTTAGCTGTATATTTGAATTGATTTTATTTATTGTGCAAGATGAAAATATTATTAAGGTTAGGAATATAGATAATAAAATCATAAAATTTTTTTTATATTTATTATAATTTTTCATATAAAATCCTCCGTAAAAAATAAATGGTATTAAAATCATTTAAATTATACCATAAGTAAAAATAAATAAGTAGTTTATTGAAGCAAAAACTGAGCTTGTGATAAAATTTATATGAGTAGGTAATAAAAATTAATAGAAGAGAGGAAATAAGTTATGAAGCGTTTAGATGTATTTATAATAGCTTTAGTTATTATAGTTTCTCTGACTTCTTTGCAGATATTCAAAACAAGATTTAATAAAAATTTTTATGAAAAGTATGTAGAGATAAAAGTAGATGGAAAGATTTTCAAGACTATGCCATTAAATAATGATAATCAAAAAGTGTTTACAATAAAAACTGATTTAGGTACGAATGTAGTAAAAATTGAAAAGGGAAAAGTATCTATTATAGAAGCAGATTGTAGAGATAAAATATGTGTTAAGGATGGACCAATTGAAAAACCGGGTGAAATGCTTGTATGTCTTCCGCACAAATTGGTTATTGAAATAAAAGGCAAAAAAGCCTTAAAAGCGGAAGTAGATGAAATTTCATATTAAATAAATATAAATAATAAAAGCATAGGATTTGAACTGTGAATTCAGCCTATGCATTTTTGTTTTTTAAAATATTATGTTTTAAATAGCAACTTATAGCCTATACAGTATTAAAAATGTATTTAATTTTAAAGAATGTTTTGCAGATAATTTATATCGTTAAATAAGTCATCTAAATAACTTTTTCCACAAAACTTTGTAAGCAATTCTAAATTTATTATACCTTCAAATTTGTTTTGTTTTAAATGATTAATGCTTTTAGAAAAATCAATTGTACTTTTTTGTATTGATATATGAGATATTGATTTAGCTATATTTACTCCATGAATATGACAATAAAAAATATGTTTATAAAATTCATCATCAAAGGGAACTTTTCCCGGGTAATAATTTGTAGAATCATGACTTATATCCCAACATATACCAAGTAAATTGCTTTTAAATTTTTTCATTATTTCAATTACCTCTTTTCTAGTATCTCCAATAGTTCTTTCTGTATTTTTACTTAAAGTTTCTAAGGCAAGTTTTATTGATATGTTTTTCTTTTCAATAAAATTGAGTATCCAATCTAAAAAGATTAAAGTATTATACATTCCTTCATTAAATTTTTCAGGATTAATATATTTAGCTCCATGTATAACTATTATAGGAATATTACAAGTTTTATTTTGAATTTTTTCTACAATATAAAGAAATTCTTCGTATTTTTTTATTAAATCTTTTTTATATTCCTTAAAATTCATTATTTCATATAGATAATCATGTGCAAAATAAGGAATATGAAAATTTACATCTATATTTAACTTTTTACAGTAAGAGGAGATTTCGACATAAGTATCAATGGGTAAAACATTTTTATCAGGACTTAATTCAATACTCGATATATTTGTTTTTTTAGCTTTAAAAATTAAATCTTGAAATTTAATTTTATCAAGTATTTTTTCGTCAAAAGTGAAACCTAGTTTCATAGAATGCCTCCTTTATTTAGTTGAGATGAGTTATGTATATTATAAAATAATGAGTTTTTTATACCAAGAACCAACAATAAAAAGTACGAAAAAATTTTTATATGTTAAGAAGCTAAAATTTATTGTTATTAGTGTTTAATAATGGATATAAAAACTATTGATAAAATATAGATTTTTAAAATTTCAATTTAAATATAAAACAAATTTCTAGCAAATATAAAGCTAAAAATGTTAAAATAAAGCTGTAAGTGTTATATAGAAATTGTTTAAGAGTTATAAAAAATTATTTGAAATGATTAAAATCTTAAACATGTAGCTTACAAAGGGGAGATTTAATTGATTTTAATGATAGACAATTATGATTCATTTACTTATAATCTAGTACAGTATTTAGAATGTCTTAAAGAAGAAGTATTGGTATATAGAAATGATGAAATAACCTTAAAAGAGATAGAAAAAATTGCTCCAGATATGATAGTTTTATCTCCCGGTCCATGTACTCCAAATGAGGCAGGAATTTGTATAGATTTAGTTAAAAAGTTTAAAGGACAAATACCTATTTTAGGTATTTGTTTGGGACATCAGACTATTGGACAAGTTTTTGGAGCAAAAATTTTAAAAGCAGTTAGACCGGTACATGGGAAAGTTTATCCAATTATACATAATAATAAAGGAGTTTTTAGAGGACTTAAAAATCCGTTAAATGTAACTAGATACCATTCATTAATTGTAGATAAGGTTTCGCTGCCTGATTGTTTTGAAATAACAGCAGAGACATCTGAAGGAGAGATAATGGGAATAAGGCATAAAGAATATTTAATTGAGGGAGTTCAATTTCATCCAGAAGCTATATTGACTGAAATGGGTATGGAACTTTTGGAAAATTTTTTAAAGTCAGCAAAAGATTTTAAGGTAAGCAGGTGAGCGGTATATGAAGAAAGTTTTAATAAAAGAAATAAAGACAGAGCTTAATAGTTTTGATATATATTCTATCTTTAAAGATAAAAGTTATAGTTTTTTTCTTGATAGTGGTATGGATTATGAAAAGCTTGGACAGTATTCTTTTATTGGTTTTGACCCGTTTTTAGTTTTTAAAAGTAAAAGTGATGATATACAAATTATCAAAAAAGATAAGACAATTAATATAAAAGGTAATCCACTTGATAAACTTAAAGAGTTATTGGCTGAATATAAAATAGATTATAATACGGATTTACCTTTTGTAGGTGGTGCTGTAGGCTATTTTAGTTATGATTTATGTCATCATATAGAAAAATTTCCTAGGACAGCAGTAGATGATATTAAAATTCCAGATTGTTTTTTAGGTTTTTATGATGGGGTAGTAATCATTGACCATAAAAATAATAGAGTATACATTGCTTCTTTAGGAATTAAAGATGATGCAAATAAAGTTGTAGATGAAATATTTCAGAAAATTGAGAATGGAAAAGTAGTAGATTTTGAATTAAAATCTAGTAAAGAGAAAAAATTTATATCAAACTTTACAAGAGATGATTACATAAAAGCTGTAAATAAAATTAAAGATTATATAAGGGCTGGAGATATTTATCAAGCTAATTTTACTCAAAGATTTGAATGTGAGTTAGATATGACTCCTTATGAACTCTATGCAAAACTTAGAAATATCAATCCTGCTCCATTTGCAAGTTTTATTGATTTTGGAGAGGGATATATAGTGAGCAGTTCTCCTGAAAGATTTATAAAAATAAAGGATAGGATAATTGAAACAAGACCTATAAAAGGAACTAGACCGAGAGGAAAAACAACTGAGGAAGATAAAAGAAATAGAGAAGAACTTTTGTCAAGTGAGAAAGATAAAGCTGAACTGCTAATGATAGTAGACCTTGAAAGAAATGATTTGGGAAAAATATCGAAAACTGGAACTGTAAAGGTAACAGAACTTTTTCACTTAGAAGAATATGCTACAGTATATCATTTGGTTTCTACAATTATTGGAGAAATGAAGGAAGATAGTGATATTATAGATGTTTTAAAAGCTACTTTTCCCGGAGGTTCTATAACTGGAGCTCCTAAAATTCGTGCTATGGAAATAATAGATGAATTAGAACCAACTCAGAGGAATGTATATACAGGGTCAATAGGTTATATAGGTTTTAATGGAGATGCAGATTTGAATATAGTTATAAGAACTATAGTGTGTAAAGATAATAAAGCTTATTTTCAAGTAGGTGGAGGAATAGTATGGGATTCTGACCCAGAACTTGAATATGAAGAAAGTCTTCATAAAGCAAAAGCTTTAATGAGAGCATTAAATAGTTAAGGGAGTAAGTTTATGTATGTATTTTTTGATGGAAAAATTATTAATGATGAAAAAATTAATATTTCTTCAATGAGTGAGTCTATTTTATATGGATATGGTTTATTTGAAACGATAAAAGTGTGCAGAGGAAAAATGTATTTTTTTGATGAACATATAAATAGAATGAAGGCTGGATGTAAATTAATAGATTTAGATTTTATGCTGGATATTAAAAATATAAAAATGAGTTGTGAGGAAATTATAAAAGCTAACGAATTAAAGTTTGGAGCTATAAGAATATCGTATTTAAAGAATAATGAGAGCTATTATATTTTGATTACAGTAAGAAATAATATTTATACCGAGGATATCTATGATAAAGGATTTAAGCTATGTTTTTCAAATATTAAAAGAAATCCATATTCTCCGATAGTCAAAGTTAAGTCGAATAATTATATTGAAAATATATTAGCTAGAAAAAAGGCACATGATAGGGGATATAATGAAGCATTATTTTTAAATGTTTATGATAAAATTTGCGAAGGAACAGTTTCAAATATTTTTTTTATTAAGGATAAAGAGATATATACTCCTTCTTTAAAATGTGGTATTTTAGAGGGGATAGTAAGAGATAAAGTTATAGAAATAGTTCAAAATTTAAATATTAAAATTAATTTTGGTGAGTACGAAAAAGATATGTTATATGAGGCAGATGAAATCTTTTTAACTAATTCACTTATGGATATTATGCCTGTGTCAGAAATAGAAGGTAGAAAGATTAATTTGAAGAATAATAAAATTACGAGATTATTAATGAAAGAATTGCAAAATTTATATAGGTGAAAATGATGGAAGTAATTGATGTATTTAATAAAAAAGTTAAAGAAATAATTTTAAAAGAAAATGTTTATTGTGTACTGCTGATAGGTGCAGGAGCAAAAACGGAATTTGAAAATTTTTATTTGCTAAATGATATAGATTTATTTATTATAACAAAAGATAGAAATTGTTTTGAAAGAGAAGTTGTAGATATAGATGGAGTAAGTTTTGATATATCATATATGTCGCTGGATTTATTAAAAAAAAGTATATTAGAAAAGAATAGTTTAATAATAACTGCACTTAGCAATTATAAATGTATATACAATATTGGTACAAAAATCGATAAACTTTTAGATGAGATTAAAAGGATATATATATTAGGTCCTGAACCTATAAGGAGAGAAGAATTAGACTATATCAGATTTAAGCTTTTTAAAGATTATGAAGATATATTAACTAGGTTAGATGATGAAATAACTGCTTGTTTTTTAGTGAATAACTTATTTAAAAGTATTTTAATATCGTATTTTAAGTTGAATAGGATATGGATACCTAAAGATAAAAAAATTTTAAGAGAGATAGAAAAGTTAGATTTAGATTTATTTTCTGTCTGTAAAGAATTTTTACAAGAAAATAGTATAAATAAAAAAATAACTATATTACTGGAAATATTAGATTATGTATTAAAACCTTTTGGAGGATATTTAAAATATTGGAATAGAGGGAAATTTCTATTAAAATAAAGTATTTTAGAAAGGTGGATATTAAGTGGATAAAGAGAGAATAGAAAGAGCTGTAAGAGAGATACTTGAAGCAATAGGCGAAAATCCTGAAAGAGAAGGATTAAAAGATACACCTAAGAGAATAGCTAGAATGTATGAAGAAATTTTTTCAGGATTAAATGAGGATCCGGGAAAACACCTTGAAATATATTTTCAAGAAGAAAAACATGAAGAATTAGTATTGGTTAAGGACATACCATTTTATTCTATGTGTGAACACCATTTAGTGCCGTTTTTTGGGAAAGCTCACGTAGGATATTTGCCTAAAAATGGGAAATTAACAGGTTTAAGTAAATTGGCAAGGGTAGTAGAAACAGTTGCAAGAAGACCGCAATTGCAGGAGAGATTAACAGCTACTATAGCAGATATTTTAGTGGACAAGCTAGAACCTTATGGTGTAATTGTAGTTGTTGAAGCTGAACATATGTGTATGACTATGAGAGGAGTTAAAAAACCGGGTTCTAAAACTGTTACATCAGCAGTTAGAGGACTTTTCAATAAAGATGCAAAAGCTAGGGCAGAAGCTATGGCATTAATTAATTTTGGAAGATAGGGGAGGTAATTTTGTGAGAAATATAAATTACAGACTCCATAGGAAAATAAATTTAAAATGCGGTAAACATGAATTGAATTTAGGAAATAGAACTTACATCATGGGAATATTGAATGTTACTCCTGATTCTTTTTCAGATGGTGGAGAGTTTGTAGATGTAGAAAAGGCAGTTAATCATGCTAAAAAAATGGTAGAAGATGGTGCTGATATAATAGATATAGGTGGTGAATCGACTAGGCCGGGAGCTGTAGAAGTTGATGCTGATGAAGAATTGAGAAGGGTTTTACCTGTTGTAGAGAGATTAGTAAAAGAAGTAAATGTGCCTATTTCAGTGGATACTTATAAAGCTGTTGTTGCTGATAAAGTATTAAGGGCAGGTGCACATATTATCAATGATGTATGGGGGCTACAAAGGGATAAAAATATGGCTTTTGTAGTAGCAAAATATGGTGTGCCGGTAATTGTTATGCATAATAAAAATAATACAGAGTATGAAAAAGATATTATGGAAGAAATAAGTGAATTTTTAAAGACTTCAATAGATATTGCATTAAAAGCTGGAATAAAGAAAGAAAATATTATTTTAGACCCGGGTATAGGATTTGGCAAAACTCCTGAGCAAAATATGCTTGTTATGTCTAGATTGGGAGAATTAAATGATTTAGGTTATCCTATACTACTTGGAACATCTAGAAAATCTATGATTGGAAAAATACTTGATTTACCAGCAAAAGAAAGAGTAGAGGGAACTATAGCTACTACTGTTATGGGAATAATTCATGGGATAGATATTATAAGAGTTCATGATATAAAAGAAAATTTAAGAGCAGCAAAGGTTACAGATGCAATTGTTAGGGGTAGATAATATATGGATAAAATAATAATGAGAAATTTAGCATTTTATGGTTATCATGGTGTTTTAAAAGAGGAGAATATTCTTGGACAAAAATTTTTTATAGATATAGAAATATTTTGTGATTTAAAAAGAGCAGGAAAGACTGATGACGTAGCTGATACTGTAAATTATGCAGAAATATATGATAAAGTAAAAAATATAGTAACAAATAAAAAATTCAAGTTGATAGAAGCTTTAGCTGAAAATATTGCACAAAATATTTTATTGGAATATAAAAAGGTTCGAGAAGTTTCTGTTACTATAAAAAAACCTGAAGCACCTGTTAATGGGATTTATGATTACTTTGGAGTAGAGATAAGGAGAAAAAGGCATGGCTAGAGTATTTTTGAGTTTAGGAAGTAATTTGGGAAATAAGAAAGAAAACTTGGACAAAGCTATTGACCTTTTAAAAAAACATGATAATATTAATGTTATCAAAATATCATCTTATTATGAAACAGAGCCAGTAGGATATACTAATCAAGATTATTTTTTAAACATTGTAATAGAAATAGAAACTGCTCTTTTGCCTTACGACCTTTTTGAATATTGCAGTAAAATAGAGCAAATGCTAAAGAGAAAGAGAATTATAAGGTGGGGTCCGAGAACAATTGATATAGATATTTTACTTTATGATGATTTAATATCGAATGATGAAAAATTAACTATACCTCATCCAAGAATGACGGAAAGAGCATTTGTATTAGTGCCTCTTTATGAGATAGCTCCAGATATTAAAATAAGCGGACAACATATAAGTTTGATATTAAAAAGTTTAAAAAAAGAGGGAATAAGGAAGATAGAGTATGGAAGATAAGATAGTGTTGACTGGAGAAAAAATTATAGTAAAGGTTGGCAAATTGAATATAGGAGAGAATGATAGTCCTATTTTAATTGCAGGACCATGTGCTGTTGAATCAAGAGAGCAGGTTTTAGAGATTGCTTTAAGGCTTAAAGAAATTGGTGTTGATATTTTAAGAGGTGGAGTATTTAAGCCGAGAACTAGTCCTTATTCTTTTCAGGGACTTGGATTAAAGGGATTGGAATATTTAAGAGAAGCTGGAGAAAAGATAGGTGTTCCTATCATAACAGAGCTGATGGACGAAGAAAATTTAGAGGCAGTTGCAGAATATAGCGATATAATTCAAATTGGTTCAAGAAATATGTATAATTATCCTCTTCTTAAAAAAGTAGGACAGATAGATAAGCCTGTTTTATTAAAAAGGGGAATGAGTGCAACTATAAAAGAATGGGTATTAGCTGCTGAATACATAGCGTCTTGTGGGAATAAAAATATAATACTATGTGAAAGAGGTATAAGGACTTTTCAGAATTATACGAGGAATACGTTGGATTTGGCAGCAGTACCTATTATGCAAAGGGAAACAGGTCTACCTATTATAGTAGACCCGAGTCATGGTACTGGAATTAGAGAGTTAATACTTCCTATGTCAAGAGCAGCTGTAGCTTGTGGTGCTAATGGAGTAATGATAGAAGTACATAACAATCCAAAGAATGCTTTAAGTGATGGTTTTCAGTCATTAACGCCAGACCAATATAAAGAAGTCGTTGAGGCATTAAAGGAAATTACAAACTAGCTCCATTAAAATTTTGATAAGGCTAGTAGATAATAGGTTTTTCAAATTCAATCTGAACATAAAGTTTGTTATAAAAGATAAATTTAACATTAAATTTAATTTTAGAGATTTACTGTAAATTAATTAGTGATGAGCAAAAATCCAGTAGTGATGATATAAAAGTAGTATTCTAAATTTTTTGTTTGTAACTTGGAATATGGAATGTATAATAAAAAAGCGTTGAAGACCGTAGTAAGCAGGTGATTTTGTGAGTGATATAAAAATTCTTTTAGTAGATGATTCTAAGGAAATATTGCTGCTTTTAAAGGAAAATTTTGAAAGAGAAGGATATAAAGTCGATACTGCTTCTGATGGACAGATTGCAATTGATTTGTTTAATAAAAATAAATATCATTTAGTAATATTAGATATTTCAATGCCTAAAATAGATGGTATAGAAGTTTGCAGAAAAATAAGAACTGAAAGTAATATTCCAATTATTTTATTAACTGCAAAGAATGAAGAAATTGATAAAGTTATTGGACTTAAAATAGGAGCAGATGATTATGTAACGAAACCATTTGGAATGAAGGAATTACTTGCTAGAGTAGATGCTCAACTTAGAAGATATTTAATACTAAATGATAAACTTTACGAAAATAAAAATACAAAGATTTTAGTTTTCGGGGATTTAAAAATTGATTTTGCAAGGTATACCGTATACAAAGGAGATAAGGAGATTAATTTAACTGCAAAAGAATTTGAGCTTTTAAAATTTTTTGCTACAAATCCAAATCAAGTATTTACAAAAGAACAGATTTTTAAGGAAGTATGGCATGATGATTATTTAAAAGATGATAATACAGTTATGGTCCATATTAGAAGGTTAAGAAAGAAAATAGAGATAGATTCTAAAAACCCTCGTTATATTCAGACTGTATGGGGAGTAGGTTATAAATTTACAGGTAAATAAAAACCTCCTGCACATTTTGTATTGTGATGTGTAGGAGGTTTAATATTGTTTTTTGTTCTTTAATTATATAAAATTTCATAAAGTTTAATATTAAAAACATTTTGGAGGATACTTTATGAAGTATAATGGATTTTTTTTGTTTTTTATACTCCAAATAAAAAATAGATTTAAGAGTCATAATATAAGTGCTTTTAGTGCTCAAATTGCATATTTTTTCTTATTATCTTTTTTTCCGTTTTTAATATTTTTAATAGCTGTTTTGAGTTATTTTTCAGTATCATTTGATGGAGCAATAGATATTTTAGCTAAAGTTGTCCCAAATGAAGTTACTATTTTAATTAAAGATTATGTTAGGGCACTTATGCCTACAAGAAGTATAAATGTTTTGTCAGTATCATTTTTTGCAACTATATGGGCTGCTTCTAGAGGAGTTGATGCTTTTATTGTATCTTTAAATAATTCTTATGAAATAAAAGAGGGTAGGAATTTTTTGTTCAAAAAGCTTCTTGCAATGATTTATACAATTTTAGTTGCTTTATCAATTTGTTTGGCTTTAGTGATACCAAATATGGGGATGGATTTTCTTTTATGGGTATCTAAATATATAGAAATAACGTATTATTTTATAAAAGTTTGGTATTATATAAGATGGATTATAATTATTTCAATTTTGATTTTAGTGTTGGGTTCGCTTTACTATATAGCTCCGAATAAAAAAATGAAATTGATTGAAATAATACCGGGAACTTTGTTTGCAACATTTGGATGGATAATAATATCTATAGGTTTTTCATTTTTTGTAAATAATTTTAAGAATTTTACTATAGTATATGGGAGTTTAGCAGCTGTAATTGTACTTATGATATGGCTTTATTTAAGTGCAATAATATTGATGTTGGGTGGAGAAATAAATTCTATTTGTAGTTTATATAAAAAATACATAAATTAACAAATGAATAGATTAAACAGATTGTTTTTATTTAGTAATTGTTTTGTAACGATTTTATGTAAAATACTAGTTATAATTGAATATGACAAAAGGGTTTATTTGTAAAATGTTTATAGGAGGGTGGATAGTATGAAAAAGAAAATAATTGGTTTGATGATTATGGCTTCACTTGCAAGTGTATTTACTGCATGTGGATTGAATAATGATGCTAAAGATTTGATGAAACCGCCAGAATTGTCTATTAATCAAGAAGAAGTTAAAGATTTAGTGAAAGAAAAACTCGGTTCAAATGCAAAACTTATAAGTCCTAAAAGAGGCGAAAATAACAGTGCAATACAATTTGTAGATTTAGATAATGATAAAAAAGATGAGGTTTTAGTTTTATACAGATTAGAAAATGATAAATATCCTCTTAGAGGACTTATACTTACACAACAGGGTGATGACTGGAAAATAGATGAAGGAATAAAAGGAATAGGATATGATTTTGACAGTATATTATTTAAAGATATAACTGGAGATGGTAATTTAGAAATAGTAGTAAGCTGGGATATAGGAGAAGAAAGAATTAATAAGGGGTTAAGTGTTTATAAATATGAAAATGGAAATTCTGTAGAGATGTTTAATGATTCTTATGAAGCTTTTGCAGTTGATGATATAGATAATGACAAAAAGGCAGAAATTTTTCTAGTAAAATTAAACAAGGATGAGATTAAATCAAAAGGGAAGCTTTATAAATATGTAGATAAAAAAATTAAATTAGTAGATGAAGTTGATATGGATGGTGGAATAGGTGTACATTATTCAGTTAAAGTAGGTATGGCTAGTAAAGATAAAAAGGGTATATTTTTAGATGCGACAGTAGGTGCACATTCATCTATTACAGAGCTTATTGTCATGGAAAATGGAAAGTTGAAAAATGTTTTTTATAATGAAGAGACGGAATCTGTTGATGCTACGTTTAGGTCTTATGGTTCTGTAAGTGAGGATATAGATAATGATGGAATTATAGAGATTCCTTTATTGAGAGAGCCAGCAACTTATGAAAATGCATCAATGGCTGAGATACCATGGATTACTTCATGGTATAAATGGGATGGAAAAGATGGATTAAAGTTTAATGGCGAAGGGTATTTTAATATATTAGGAGGATATTATTTTAGTTTTCCTGAAAAATGGGATAAAAGAATTACTTTAAAGCATATTGAATCAGATGAAAATAAGAGTGGTAGAGATGAATTGATATTTAGTTATGTAGATAAAAATGGTGAAAAATGCAAATTATTTACTATAGAAGTATTTAATAAAAAAGATTGGGAAGGAAATTTAGAAAAAGATAAATATGTTGAGATTGACAGTGAAGCAGATAAAATTTATGCGGTATCTATTGAAAAAGATATAACTAATGAACAAGCAAGAAAAATGAATTTAAATATAGATGAAATCAAAGATAATTTTAGAATTTATAAATTCAAATTTTAATATAAATAAAAACTTGTCAAAAATATCTAGAGCTTTTGCTTTAGATATTTTTGGCATGTTAAAGGAGTAGAAAAATGAAGAAGGTATTAGTGTTAGAAGATAAAGCAGAAATAAGACAGTTTATAGTTATAAATCTTAAAAGAGCAGGTTTTAATGTACTTGAGGCTGAAACGGGAGAAGAGGCTTTAGAAATTTTAAAGAATGAAGATATTGATATTGCTGTGTTAGATGTAATGCTTCCGGGTATAGATGGTTTTGAAGTTTGTAAAAAAATTCGTGAAACAGATAAGACAATGGGGATTATAATGCTTACTGCTAAAACTCAGGAAATAGACAAAATAAATGGATTAGTATTAGGTGCAGATGATTATGTTGTAAAACCATTCAGTCCTAGTGAATTAGTTGCTAGGATAGATGCATTATACCGCAGAGTAGATATGGTTAAAAATGATAAAAAGGAAGAAATTATTTGCGGACCTTTTAGATTAAATTTTGCTCAGCGCAGATTATTTAAAAACGATATGCCTATAGAAGTTACTCAAACAGAATTTTCTATAATGAAATTGTTTTTAGAAAATCAGGATAAAGCTTTAAGTAGGGATTATATATTAGATGCAGTTTGGGGGGAAGACTACTTCGGAAATGCTAAAGTAGTAGATGTAAATATTAGAAGATTAAGACAGAAAATAGAAGATAATCCTTCTAAGCCTAAATTTATAGAAACAGTATGGGGATATGGATATAGGTGGAAAAAGGATGAGCATGTTGAAGGGAATTAAAAGGCGGTGGGTTATTAACTATATATTAATAATACTGTTAGTAATGATAGTATTAGAGGGACTATTTATGTTTTTTGTTAGAAAATATTATTATGATAGTGTTAAACAAGCTTTAATGAATAGAGCTGTCGTTGTTGCTGGTTTTTATAATAAATATTTAAATACTAGTATATTTAATTTTGAAAAAGATATAAAGAGAATAATTGAAGAATACACTTTTAATGATTATGCTGAAATTCAAGCAGTAGATTTGACTGGGAATATTATTCAAAATTCAAGCGGATTTGAACGTAAAGAAAAGGTAGCAACTAGTGATTTCTATAAGGCTTTAAAAGGATTTACAGGTTATTGGGTAGGTAGAGATATAAATACAGGTGAAAAAATAATGGCTGTTTCAGTACCATTATTAAATTCAAGAGGTAAAGTTGTAGGAGTATTAAGATATGTCACTTCTATTGAAAAAGCAGATTGCATTATTAGAAGATTGTTTTTGATTTCTTTACTGGTAATGATGATGGTTTTAATATTGATACTTGTTTTAAATATTATATTTACAAGGACAATAATAAATCCAATAAAAGAAATTACAAGGGCATCTAAAGACATAGCCAGAGGTAATTTGTCAGTGAAAATTGATAAATTATATAATGATGAAATAGGAGAATTAGCAGATACTATAAATTTTATGGCAAGTGAACTTTCAAAAGTACAAAAGATGAAAAATGAATTTATATCTTCTATTTCTCATGAATTAAGAACTCCTCTAACATCAATAAAAGGTTGGAGTGAAACTATATTAACGGGAGATTTAAATGATAAAGAAGAAGCTAAAGTAGGGCTGAAAATAATAATAAATGAAGCGGAAAGACTTACAAAAATGGTAGAGGAATTATTGGACTTTTCAAGACTTGAAAGTGGAAGAATATCTTTAAAATTTGAGATTTTAAATATAAAAAAGGTATTAGATGAAGTTATTTTAATATTTGAAGGTAGAGCAAAAAAGGAAGAAATTAAATTAGATTATGTTTATAGTAGCGAAAATATATTGATTAATGGAGATAAAAATAGATTAAAACAGGTATTTATTAATATACTTGATAATTCGATAAAGTTTACTAATAGAGGAAAAAAAATTTTTGTAAATATTTATGAAGATGGAAAAAAGGTTTATATTGATTTTAAAGATGAAGGTATTGGCATATCAGAAGAAGATATATGCAGGGTAAAAGAAAAATTTTACAAAGGAAATTCAAAAAAGTCGGGAAGTGGTTTAGGACTTGCTATAAGTAATGAGATTATAAAACTGCATGGAGGCAGTTTAGATATAGAAAGTGAATTAGGTAGCGGTACAGTAGTCAAAATAACATTACCTAAAAAATAAATTGTAAGACACCCCTAAAAAATTTTTAGGGGTGTGTATTTATGTTTAGTTTATATTTTTTAATATCCTAAATCTTTATTAACGATTATTACATGAATTCTATCAGGGTCAAGCTGTTTTTTTATAAGTACATATTCATTACAAATTCTATCTTTGCTACTACAGTCCATGCAGTATCCCGTTTTGGCACAAGGTGTATTTCTGTTTAATCTTTTAGCATTTGCAGGTGCTGCTAGATTTCTGTTTCTCAGAATAGCTTCTTCTAAATTTTTTACAATTTTATTTTTACCTACTACAATTATTACTTTATCAGGACCATAAAGCATAGCTGCAACACGATTACCTCTGCCATCAACATTATAGAGCTCTCCATTTTCAGTGATGGCATTACTGCTTGTCAAATATACATTTGCAAAAAAGCTTTTTCTGTATATTTCTTTGATTTGCTGTGGAGTAAGTCCTTTTTCATATCTATCTAAAAAGATGTATTTTCCATTTCTCAAAAGATTAAATACACCTATTTCAAAAAGGGTCATAGAACCTCCAACAGAAACAGTATCACCTTCATTTAAAATTTCTTCAATTTTTTTTAATGCATCAGCTTCATTTTCAACAAAATATCCTTTCATATTATTTTTTTCTAGATTTTCAATAGTTCTTTTAATTCTTTCTACTATTACAAAATTTACATTTTTATCCATAAAAAAGACCTCCCTAATTTTTAATGTATATTTGTTTTAAGTATAATTATTTTATTTTAAGGTGTCTAAATCTGTTTAAAGCAGCTATTATTTCATATTTTCTAGGAAGAGCAAGGTTTCCGGGATGACCAGAAAAAGAAGATAACTCTTCAAGACCTTTTTTGCTGATGATTTCGTAAATTTTATTAACTATTTCTGAAATAGTCATATTATCATTGACGATATTTTTAGCTATGTATTCAAAAATGACTGCTATACAGTTGGTTTGACTTTTATCTACAAGTTGTTCTAAATATTTTAAATCTATTAAAGTTTTATTGTATAGGATGGAGTAGAGCCCTTTTGTTTTAATTTTTATGCCCTTGTTATTTTTAGGAAAACTTAAGCGCAATAAAATTCTTTTAGATTGATAGTCAAATTTATCATTAGATTTAAGAGTAGTATCTTTTTTATATTCTTTTGATATTTCTTTGGCTTTATTTGTTACATCATAGGGAATATATTCATCCATCATTATTATATTATCAGCAACTGCAAAGAAATCACCAAAACTGCCTGCAACCATAATAGTTGATATTCCTAATTTTTCATATAAAAATCTTACTCTATCAATGAAAGGAGTAATAGGTTCTTTTTCTTTTGCGACTAGTTTTTGCATTTTTTCGTCTCTTATCATAAAGTTAGTAGCACAAGTATCTTCATCGATTAAAAGCAAATCAGTTCCTATTTCAATAGATTCCATTATATTTGCAGCTTGTGAAGTACTGCCACTAGCATTTTCAGTTGAAAATTTTTCTGTATTTTTTCCGTTTGGAAGATTGTTTATAAAAAGAGATATGTTTACTTTTTCAACTTTTCTACCGTCTTCAGCTCTTATTTTAACAGCATTTTCTCTTGTTATTATATATTCTCTGCCATCACCTGATATATGATTATAAACACCTCTTTCTAATGCTTTAAGTAGAGTTGATTTCCCATGATAACCTCCACCTACTATCAAAGTAATTCCTTCTGGAATTACCATACCTTTGATAGGACCTTTGTGTGGTAAGTTAAATTCTACTTCAAGACTTTTTGGACTTTTAAATGGAATAGCACCATTTTGTAAAGGTTTATCAGAGATACCACTTTCCCTAGGAAGTATTGAACCATTAGCAATAAATGCTATGTATCCTTTTTTCTTTAATTCATTTCTTAGATAATGCTGATCAACTGCAAGTTCAACTTGGTTTATCAGTTTTGATTTGTCAATATTTTCAAAATACAGAGTATTTTTTACTATTTTAGGAAGAGCATTGAAAAATATCGTGATAGCAGATTTACCTAAAATTTTCCTTCCAATTGCAGGAAGTCCTACTTCAAATCTTGCTTCTAGTTTATTGTTATCAATTATTATAGATGTTCTCTCAAGTATTTCTTGTCCCGGCATATCTATAGTTAATAATCCACTTTTTCCAGAGCCGTTTACTTTGTTGTAGTATTTATTTATATTTTTGGCGAAAAGTCTTGTTAGAAAATCACATACAGCTATATTTTTATGTTTTTCATTATATAAATTTACAGGAAATTTGGCTATATCTTGGGAAATTATAATTCTTGCTTTAGAGGGTGATGCAAATGGGTCGCCTTGAACAGAATCTATAGATAATATATAGTCACCGAAGTTATATTGTCCTTTTATGTCTTTATATGCTTTATAACCTTTTCCATCTATTTGATTTAATACAAACTGCAGGTCTTTTTGCGTTTTCAATTTACAACCTCCTTGAATTGATATGTTTTGCTTTGATTTGTAATATTATCTTTATTATACCCATTACTTGCGAAAAAGACAAAATGCTGTAAATTAAAAAAAGCCCGCTAATTGTATTATTACGGGCTCTTAAGTGATATTAATAGAAAAATCCAGGATGGCCGTAACCATGGAAGAATCTGCGTCTACGTCTTCTTCTGCGTCTTCTTCTGCCAAGTAATTCACCAAGTAATAATATTGTAATAATGTCTCTTATACCATGGTGTCTATCTCTAAAAAATTCATCAATCGATTCATCATTTTCATCTCTGTATCCATTTTTATAGTTTTTATAAACTTTTTCAACCATTTTTTCAATTTTTTCTTCATTTGGGAAGGGTTCCATCATTGGATTATTTGGAGAATCTTCCATTTCGCATACTCTTTTAATATGAGGCATTAATTCATGGTAAATTTTAGGATACATTCTATGTGCTTGTATTTCACAGTAGCGAATGTATTCATAATCATCATGGTAATACATATACATAAAGTTTCCCTCCAATATATGTTAGTAAAGGTTTAACAGTATATAATATGAGATATATGAAAAAAAGTTTCGCAATTTTATGTGAATTTTTGAAAAGATATACGAGGATTGATATAATATATTTGTTCGGTGTAAGTATAGGAGATGAAGAATTATGCATCTAATAAAAAAATATGGACGTTTTGTTTTGGCAATAGCATTATTAGGCGAAATATATTTTTCTTATTTTAGTATTCATTTAAGATTTTCAGCTGGTATAATAGCTTTAAGTGTTATTATACTTATATCTGATGAGATTTCAGAATTAAAATTATCTTTTTTGTCAGCTATAGCTGTTTTTGTGCTTAGAACGATTTTAGGTATATTGTTTTCAAGTTTTAAGATTAAGGAAATTATACTTTTAAATATGCCTTCTGCTATTTATTATTTAAGTTTTGGGTTTCTTGCTTTTATAACAAATGTAAAAAGGGAAAAAGACAATCTATTTAAAACTGTTATTATATTATCTCTAGTAGATTCTATAAGCAATGTTATAGAAATTACGATAAGAGGCAATATGTCTTCTAATATTATAAGACTTATTTTTCTCGTAGGTATTTTAAGGAGTTTAATAGCATACTATATATATTCTTTTTATAAAAAACAGGAGTTATTTATTTTAAATAGAGAACATCAAAAGAGATATAGTCAGTTAAATTCGTTAGTATCAAATATTCAGGCAGAGATGTTTTATCTTAAAAAATCTATGAAAGATATAGAAAATGTAATGGCAAAAAGTTATGATTTATATGAGAAATATAAAAGTGATAATAGACTTAATGAAAAATTATTGGATATTTCAAGAGAAGTACATGAAATAAAAAAAGATTATTATAGAGTTTTAAAAGGATTTGAAAATTTCATAAAGAAATTAGAAAAGGAAGATGAAATGAAACTTTCCGATATATTTAATATAATAAGAGAAAATACGGAAAGATTTTTAGCAGAAAATAATAAAAAAATAAAACTTACATTCAGATATGATGAAAATTTTAGTTTGAAAAATTATTGCAATTTATTTACTATACTTAATAATTTAATCATAAATAGTATAGATGCCTGTAGAGATGGAGATAAAATAAAAGTTATAGCTTTAAATAATGGTGATAATATAGTATTTAAAGTAATTGATACGGGAGAAGGTATTGAAGAAGATGTTATTCCTTATATATTTAATCCGGGTTTTACGACTAAATACGATGATAAAACAGGTGTTTCATCTACAGGTATAGGACTTTCTCATGTGAAAAATATTGTAGAAGATTTTAAAGGAAACATAGAAATAGAATCAATAGTAAATGAAGGAACTAAATTTAAAATAACTATACCGAAAAATTCTTTAATAGGGTGATAAGAATGACTAATACTTTTTTAATAATAGATGACGATATAAATATGAGAAAAATGCTTGAGGTGTTAATTAGAAAGAACAATTTGGGGAAAATTGTGGCTCAGCTTGATAGTGGAGAGTATGCAGTAGAAGAAATACTTTTTTATAATCCAGATATAGTGCTTATAGATCTTTTGCTTCCTATAAAAGATGGAATTGAAATAATAAACATGGTGAGAAAAGAAGGATATGAAGGAAAATTTATAATGATTTCTCAAGTTGAAGATGAAGAAATGGTATCCAAGGCTTATGAAAGTGGTATTATATTTTTTATAACTAAGCCTTTGAATATGATAGAAGCAGTAAATGTTATTAAAGGAGTATGTAGAAATATAGAATTAGAAAAATCTTTTGCACTTATAAAAAATGCAGTTTTTAATGTGGATAGTCAAAGTAAGGACAGCAAGTCTTCAAAACTCAGTTTGGATGAGCAGATAACAGCTATTTTTGCAGATATAGGTATTGTTGGCGGTACAGGTGGGGATGCACTCAGAAAGGTAATACATAAAATAATAAACTTTAAAAAACATAATTCATCGTCTATATATCAGTTGCAGGAAATATATGATGAAATTGCAAAAGAAGAAAATCAAAATGGATATAAGAAAGTCAATAGGAGGGCAATAGAGCAAAGAGTACGAAGAACTATACAGAAATCACTTCAAACTATTGCTGAAATAGGCTGTGATGATTACTATAATGGAAAATTCACTGAATATAGTACATTGCTATTTGATTTTAGTCAGGTAAAACAAGAAATGAGATTTGTAGATGGAGATACTAATGAACGTGGAAAGATAAATATAAAAAAATTTATAGAAGGGATAATATCTAAATTGGACATATAAAAATTTGCAAAACAACTTTCGTTTTTTATTAATGGACTGCAAAATATGAAAGATTTATTTCATATGAAATTAATTATTAGAAAAATCAAAATTAATTTGTAACATGATGTAGGATTTTAAAACAAATAGTTGGACCTCTGTATAATTATTTTAGAACATAAATAATTATATGGGGGTGCGTTAAATGGTTTTTAAATTAAACATGGTGCAAACGTTATCACTAGCTGTAATAGTTTTATTTTTAGGGCAGGGTCTTAAAAAGAGAATAAGCTTACTAGAAAAATTTTGTATACCTGCTCCTGTTATTGGAGGACTTGTATTTGCTATAATGACTTTAATTTTTAGACAAACAGGTATTTTGACATTTGAAATGGATACTACTCTTCAAAAATTATTTATGACGGCTTTTTTCACTACAGTTGGTTTTACTGCAAGTTTTAAGTTGTTAAAAAAAGGTGGAATTCAAGTTTTTATATTTTTAGGATTAGCAATAGTTCTTGTTACTTTGCAAAATGTTGTAGGGGTAGGACTGGCAAAATTATTTAAACTAAATCCACTTATAGGACTATGTACGGGTTCAGTTCCTATGACAGGAGGACATGGAACTTCAGGGGCTTTTGCTCCACTATTTGAAAAGGCAGGAGCTACAGCGGCTACTACTGTTGCGATGGCAGCAGCTACATTTGGATTGATAATGGGAAGTATGATAGGAGGTCCTATAGGAAAACGTTTAATAGAAAAGCATAATCTTTTAGAAAAGAAAGATAAAGGTTTAGCTATGGAAGAAGTAGCAGTAACTATGAGTGTGCAGGCAAAAGAATTAATTCCTAACAATTTTATGATTGCAGCATCTCAAATAATCTTAGCAATGGGATTTGGTACAATACTTTCATATTTTCTACAAAAGACAGGATTAACATTTCCGCCATATATAGGTGCTATGTTTGCAGCTGCAATTATTAGAAATATTTCTGATTTGACTAATTTTTATAGAGTATGTTTAGAAGAAATAGAGATTATAGGTAATATTTCATTATCATTATTTTTATCAATGGCATTAATGGGATTAAAGTTATGGCAGTTAGCTGATTTAGCAGTACCACTTGTTGTGATGCTATTAGCTCAAGCAGTGCTTATGGGATTATTTGCTTACTTTATAACATTTAATATTATGGGTAGAGATTATGAGGCTGCCGTTATGGCTTGTGGTCATTGTGGATTTGGTATGGGAGCTACTCCAAATGCAATGGCAAATATGAGTGCACTATCAGAAAAATATGGTCCAGCACCAAGAGCATTTTTTATACTGCCACTTATAGGAAGTTTATTTATAGATTTCTTTAATGCAGGAATAATAACATTTTTCATGAATTTGTTCAAATAATGAATTTACAAATGTTTTTTAAAACTTAAAATAGAAAGTTTATCTAGTCAAATAGCAAAGTTTCTATGAAATTTTTTGAAGAAACTTTGCTATTTTTTTACTAATGTGAGGAATAATACTTTAAATAGAGGAAATTAAAAAAATAGATAGAAATAATATACTATAACTACTTCGCAAGGAGGAGCAAAAATGTATAACTCTATTACTATAGAACTACATAAAAAAATAATTAATTCAATTTCAGATTTTAATTTCTTAGAGAAGATTTCAATTCCTTTAAAAATTATAAGGAGTTTTATAAATAGTCCTTCTTTTATTGATAAATTAGATATTATTGTAGAAGAAAAAGATTATACATGCAGGGCAGCATTAGAATTATGTACTGAAATGATAGATGAATTAGTATATGAAGAAAAGCCTAAAGATTTACTTAAATATTTTTATCAGTTTGCTCTGAGTTTATCTTTTCCTGATGCAGTGAGCATTAAATTAAATGAAAATTTAAATGATATTTCCTACATATATCTTCAAGTTTTAAGGGTGTTGTGTGAATATCAAAGGTTATATGATGATAAAAGCTGGGAGAGTAAATATCCTTTGATATTATTAAGTGAGGAAGAAGAAAAGACATTAGAAAGTAAGGATGAATATATAAAGTTTAAAAATGCATTTTATGATGAGTATATATATGAAATGATGAAGCTCAATCAAGAAGTTTTAGGATATAGTTCTCTTGAGCATATATGCGGAGTACATTATTTAGCTCTTTATATAGGGCGTCAATTAAAAAAATTAGGTTTACCTATAGATTTAGGAAGAATTTCAGGTGCTGCAGCAGGTCATGATATAGGAAAATTTGGCTGTAAGGGAAAAGAGTTAAAAAGGGTACCTTATCTTCATTATTATTATACAGGTTTGTGGTTTGATAAACATGATATAGTTAATATTCGAAACATAGCTGTAAATCATTCAACTTGGGATTTAGAGCTTGAGAATTTATCTCTTGAATCATTAGTTCTCATATATTGCGATTTTAGAGTTAAGAAAAAGATTTTTAGTGATGGCAAAGGACGTATGCACATTTATAGTTTAAGAGAGTCTTTTGATGTAATATTAAATAAATTGGATAATGTAGATAAGGCAAAAGAAATGAGGTATCAGAGAGTTTATTCAAAACTTAAAGATTTTGAAGATTATATGATTGATTTGGGAATAAATGTAGAAATTGAAAAAGATAAGGATTTTACATTAGATGAAAATAAGCAAAAGAAGTTTTATTCATTAATGCAGGGAGATGAATTGATACAAAATTTAAAATACATTGCAATAAATCACAATATAAATCTTATGTACAAATTTAGGGATGAAGATTCATTAGGTTCTATACTTGAAATTGCCAGAAGTGAGAGAAATCCAAATAATCTGAGAGAATATCTAAATATATTTGAAGAATATTCAACATATCTTACTCAAAAGCAAAAGCTGATTACTATTAAATTTTTATATGATAAGCTTATACATCCTGAAGAAGATATTAGAAAACAGTGTGCAGAATTAATAGGAGGGCTTATTGCACTATTTGATGAAGTATATAGAAAAGAAGTTCCAGCTGATGTGATATTGGAAAAACCAGAAGTAACTAGTTGTGAGCTCCTTGATAAGTATATCATGCTGTTTATTAAACCAAGTCAAAATATTATTCCACTTCATAGGATGTGGATAGGAAATAATTTGAGTACGCTAATTTGTTCATTGTTTAAAAATGCAAGAGAACATCAGATTGAAGATTATATAAAAATACTATTAAAGTATTATGATATAGAAACTTATTTTGAAAAAGATATTAAATTACATCTTTTAAATTCAATTAATTATATTCCCGTATTAAAATGTGATGAAGAAGCTAAAGAAGTTTTGTCTAGCTATATAAAAGTTAATTTGGATGAAGAAAATGTTGACATTAGACTTACAGCATTAGAATTAGTAAAAAAATTAATTCCAAAACTTGATGAAAATTCAAAATTTCTTATGTATATTAGAGAAAAATATTCTACTAATGTTTATTGTTCAGATATTTTGGTTGAAAACTTCTTAAAATATAAAATTGCAAGGGCGTTAAAGTTAGATGATGAAATTGTAAATCAATATAGAAACTTTTTCATAGAAGATAAAACAAAATTGCAGAATATTTATTTGAGCAATCTTAAAACAGCTACTGACTGGGTTATAAAGAAAATTCAGATGGACCTTTTAGTAGAGCATACTCTTATGAATAAGGATTCGACAGTTATTCATACGGCAATGCATTTTTGCAACTTGTTGAAGGTGAGTGCAAGTGAAAGTGTAAGAAATCATGGTGGAGCTGGATTAATAAAGATTATGTCATGCTTATCATATGGACAAAGAAATGATATAGCTATAGAATTGTTGCGTTCTCTTGAAATAGAAGGACATCAGTTTACAAAGTATATTCCAAACTATTTAGGACAAATAATACTTTATTTACAGCCTGTTGAATTAGATGAGTTAATTGACGATTTAATTAGAAAAATAAAATGTTCAAGTCCTCATGTTATATCATTGATACTTCAAACAGTGGGAATAGCTATTGTTAACTATCATCAGTATAAAGAAAGATTTGAAGAAAATGAAGATGTTTCAAAGAGAAGACTTGTGAAACTACTTAGTATATTACTAAATGGTCTTGTAAATTATAATTTGCAAGTTAAACAGATGGCATTTACTGTAATTGGAAAGGGAATTTTTGGTTCAGAAAATATAGATTTAGAAAGAAAAAAAGAAATATTTCAGCTAACTGCTAAAAAGATACTTACTTTAATTGGAGATATATCAGGAAATGAAAGAATGTTCTTTACTAATGCTGCAGGATTAAATCATATATACAGATTTATTGCAGATTATAAATTTTATAAAGGAGATTTAAATATTGAAATTCCAAATAAGATAGCATTTTTCCCCGGTTCTTTTGACCCATTTTCTTTAAGTCATAAAGAAATTGCAAAAAGTATAAGAGATATGGGATTTGAAGTGTATTTATCTATTGATGAATTTTCGTGGTCAAAGAGAACTCAACCAAATTTAATAAGAAGAAGTATTGTAGAAATGTCTATAGCTGATGAATTAGGTATTTATTTATTTCCAAAAGATATACAGATAAATATAGCAAATCCAAATGATTTATATATGCTTAAAAAGAAATATTTAGGAAACAATGTTCATATAGTTGTAGGAAGTGATGTGCTTTTAAATGCTACAGCATATTTAAAGAGTAAAAATGAAAATTCTATACATACAGTTTCACATATTATTATTGAAAGGAAAAGTTTACATCAATTTGAAGAAGATGATAAAAAGCTTTCTGAAATTATTGATAAAATAGAAGGAAATGTTATAAGGCTGTCATTACCGTCAAAGCTTGAAGATATAAGTTCGACTCAAATAAGAGATTATATAGATCAGAATAGAGATATTTCAAGACTTGTTGACCCACTTGTACAAAAATATATATACGATAATGGATTATATAGAAAAGAACCACAATTTAAGAGAATACTTAAAACTAAGTCTATAACTATTGAAGTAGAAGATACTTTAAATTCTAGTGCAATAAGAGAACTTGCAGCTTTTATACCAGTAGATTATAGGCTTGCATATGAAAAGCTAAAGGAAATTTCAGAAAAATTAAATCCGAGAGTATTAATAATGAGAGATTTAAAGAGAAATGGAGAGATAATGGGATTTTCGATATTCCATTGGATGAGAGCAAGTATGATAATGAAGGAGTTTAAAGACAGCGCTATTTCAGAATATATTCGAAATAATTATGTTGGAAGAACAATAGTTATAGATGGGATTTTTATAGATAGAGATTTGGAGTTTGATAATCTTGAAGAGATGATTCTTACAGAGACATTAGCATTTTGTCTTAAAAAGGATTATACATATGGAATATTTAAAAATATGATAAAAGAATATAAATCAGAAAGTTTGTATGAAATTCTCAAATTGTATGGATTTGAAGAAGTTCCAAATAGTTTGAAGGAAGAGCCTGTTTTTGTAGTTGATATGACTGCTCCATGTACACTTAGTTTTGACGTTGAGACGATTATTAAAGGCATATTTAATGAAAATCCAAATGTATTAAAGGCTATTAAAAGGACAAGGAAGAGACTTCAACAGTCAATTGTAAATCTTTATCCGGGAAATTTGGTGTTGTCCTTTGATAGATATATGTTGTATGAAAATATGGTTAAAAAGATATGTGATGAAAATGGCGTATCAACACTGCCAAAGGAGTCTAAAGTTTTGGGAGAAGCTATGTGTGTACCTTTTGGTGCTTTATTAAATGGATGTATTATACCAAATACGGTAACTAAGTCACTACATACCGAAAAATTTTTTGAACCTGATGCAAAACATTATACAATTGAAGCATATCCGAATTATCTTAGCCTTGAAAATCAAGTTAAAATGCTTCGTTCATTTGGAAGACCTATAATACTTGTTGATGACCTTTTACATAAGGGTTATAGGATAAAGGCTTTAGACCCACTTCTTAAAAAAGAGAAAATAGATGTTAAAAAGATAATAGTTGGTATACTTTCAGGAAGAGGAAAAGAATTGATGGATTTACAGGAAAGAGATGTAGATAGTGTATATTTTATACCAAAATTAAAGGTATGGTTTAATGAAAGTTTTATGTATCCATTTATTAATGGAGATACGCTTTGGAGAGGAGTTTATCCTCAAAGAAATCTTGTACCATCTATTAACCTTATACTTCCATATACTTCGCCACATTTTATAAAAGGTACTTCAAATGAAGCAATATACAACTTATCTAAAGTTTGTATTGAAAATTCTATAGACATACTTACAACATTAGAAGAAGAATATCAAAAAACATATGAAAGAAAGCTCACATTAGCACATTTAGGAGATGTATATATTTCTCCAAAATATCCAGACCATGGTGCAAATATGAATTACGATTTAAATATAAATCCTTCACATTATTTAAAAAATGATTTAGAAAAATTAATGCGTCTTGAACATATAATATGCGGTAGATAAGATAAGCTATTAAATGTTAAGTAGCAAAATCGAAAAAAGTATTATAGCTAAACAATTAAAAATTGGCATGACAAAAAGAGGTGGACAGCTGGTGTACTATTATAAGATAGAAGATAAATTGCTTTTTTCAAATGAAAAGTATGATGGATTAGAAGAAGTAAATAGCGAAGAAATAATAGAAAGTGAAGATAATATATATTTTTTGGGAAAACTTGAGATTTCAAAATCAAGAAGAAGTTTTTCAGTATCAGACCCTTCCCTTTTATTTTTAAAAGAGGAAGGGCTGAAGCTTTTAAAAAAATTAGAAATTGAAGAATATAAATTACCAAAATGGCTTATTTCAAAGATAAATTCTAGGAAGGTAACTTATATAAATACTGAATATCCTAATTGGAAAGATGTGTTGTATCATAAACATAAAAAAAAGTGGAAAGTGAATGTTATAGGTTTGGGAGATGTGGGCGGAACACTTGTTGTAGGTTTGAGGTTAGTTGGCGGGGATTGTATTTCTGAAATAGGGATATATGGAAGGAACGAATCTAAATTAAAAAGATGGGATTATGAAGTAAATCAAATACTGTCAACTTTTGATGATGTTTATTATCCACCAGTAAAAATAATAGAAGAAAATGAACTGTTTGATTGTGATATGTTTGTATTTTGTGCAAGTATAGGAGTGCCTCCTGTTGGCACAGAGGATAAAGATGTGAGGATGGTACAGTTTGAAGGAAATTCAAAATTGATAAAAAGTTATGCTAAAATGGCTCGTAGAAAAAGATTTAAAGGAATTTTTGCTGTAGTATCAGACCCTGTTGATTTACTTTGTAAGTCGGCTTTTATATGTAGTAATACTAATGAAGATGGAAAAATGGATTATAATGGATTAGCACCAGAGCAGATTAGAGGATATGGATTAGGAGTAATGCATGCTAGAGCAGTTTACTATGCTAGCAAATATAAAGAAGCAGCACATTATATGAGAGAAGGGCGAGCTTTTGGACCACATGGAGAGGGACTTGTGATAGCAGATAGTATAGAAAATTATAATGACGATATTTCGGTATATTTAACGGAAAAAACTATAAAGGCTAATATAGATGTTCGTAAGACAGGATTTAAACCTTATATAGCTCCTGCAATATCTTCGGGAAGTCTTTCGATAGTAGCAACTATAAAGCAAAAGTGGCATTATAGTGCAACTTTTATGGGAGGAGTATTTATGGGAGCAAGGAATAGACAGCTTTCTTCAGGAATAGAACTTGAAAGGTTGAATTTTCCTGAAAAATTATATAGGCGTATAGAAAATACGTATAATAAGTTGAGGAGCATATTATGATGAATGTGTATTTAATTATGCCTGGTGAAATTTCAAAGGAGCTTACAGAAATGGTAAAGTTTTTTACTAAAGATGTTGATACTATAATAATAAAAGATTCTGACAATATACCTAATCTTCAGAATAAGAAGATAATCTTTGCCGTTCAGTTGAATAATATAGGATGGAATATAAAACTATTTGAGATACTTACAAAACTGTATGAAAGAGGTACAAATGCTTTAAAAGGTTCTAGTGGATTTATACTAATACACAGTCCCTTAGAGTTTTATACAAAGAGTATGGCACAAAATATAATATTTATAGCTAATCAGATGGGTTGTAGATTTCCGGGTCATCCTGTGATTGAATGTATAGAAGATTTAAAGAATTTTAGAACTTGGGAAAAAAAATTAAAAATACCTTTGAAAAATATTTGTAACAAATTGTGTGAAAAGTTTGGAAAAACATTTTTTCAGGATAATCCTAAACTTATAAAAAAACCTAAAATACTTGCACTTCATGCAAGTTCATATGAAACATCTAATACTTTAACTTTATGGCGAATGATAAGAAGACATATTTATGATTGTGAAATAAGAGAATTTCATGTTGAAAATGGAACTATAGTTGACT
This sequence comes from Caminicella sporogenes DSM 14501, assembly GCF_900142285.1. Classification (NCBI taxonomy): domain Bacteria; kingdom Bacillati; phylum Bacillota; class Clostridia; order Peptostreptococcales; family Caminicellaceae; genus Caminicella; species Caminicella sporogenes. The sequence continues at coordinate 113,256 of NZ_FRAJ01000007.1, forward strand.
GTAAAGGATGTTCTTATAAGACATGTAAACATTATAGTAAAAGAAATAGCTGTTTTTATGGAGGAGCAGTAGTAAAAGAAATACTTCCATCAATAGAAAGAGCTGATGCAGTGGTATGGATTTGTCCAAATTATAATGATGCTATTTCTGCTAAGATTATGGCTGTAATAAATAGAATGACTGTACTTTATAGGAAAACAAAGTTTTACAACAAAACTATGTTTGGTGTTATTGTATCTGGAAATTCTGGAAGTGATTCTGTAGCAAAACAGTTGATAGGAGCTTTAAATATAAATAAAAGTTTTAGACTTCCTCCATATTTTGCAGTAACGGCAATAGCAAATGATCCCGGAGAAATAATTAAAGTAAAGGGAATAGAGGAAAAGTCAAAAAAATTTGCCGAAAATATTATGAGAGAAATAAAAGCTTAAATATTTATTTTCTGTCATCAAGGATAAGTCCAATATATTCTTTATTATCATATTTTTTAGATTTAGAGTCTTTAAGAGGTACTTTTATACTTTTAAAAGCATAATAAATTTTAAGTATAAGACCTTTAGCTGGTTCAAACAGAAAATCTAATGCATTTTGTGATTTTTTAATTTTATCAATAAAAATTTTATCATCTATTTCAAGTTCTTTATCCCTTACAATATAAATACCGAGATTATTTAATTTATCTTTAAAGCTATGTATTATAGCTTTTATTTTTTTAACATTATCAGTATTAAAAGCTTTATCAAAGGATTCTAGAGATAAAATGGCAGTATTATATTTTGTTAAAAGCTCTTTCATGTTTTTTAATAATTTTTCTTTATTTTCATCAAAATTTTCTATTGTTTTTTCTAATAGTTGTTCATCATGATAAAATTTTTTATATTCTTTTTTTAATTCTCTTAAAGAATCATAATATTCATCATATGACATAAGGTGATTTCCAGATGAATAATATACGGTATTTTGAATTTTTTTAATAGGAGTTATAGAACTGATGGCATCAGCTTTGTTTACAGTATTGTTGCGGTCAATATAACTATTATGAATTCTGCTCTTTTTTATTGAAGAAGTTTTAGAAATTTTCATAAAGTACCACCACCTTTTTAATAGAAAGCTATATTTATATAATATTTCGGCAAAAGAAATATATTATTTTAAAAGATAAAAACTTTTATTACAAAGTAGAAAATTTTTTTGTCTTCATATTTTCTTCATAACTTCTTTATATAATGAAAATACAAAATAAATAAAAATAATTTAAGGAGGGATTAATAATGAAAAAAGGTATAATTTTAACACTTATAGCAGTATTTATTTTAGCGATGGGTGCTATGGTATATGCAGATAGTAAAGCTGAAGTACCTAGTTGGTTTAATGATATGATAGCTTGGAAGAAAGAACAGATTAAAAAAGCAGTAGAAGATAAAGTTATTACAGAAGAACAAGCTAAGTATTGGCAAGAAAGACTTGATTACATGCAAAAATTTCACGAAGAAAATGGATTTAACTTTCCAGGTGGATGCTTTGGTAGTGGTTTTGGAAGAGCTAGAGGTGCAAAAGGATTTGGATTTGGTCGAGGAATGATGGGTAGATATTGGCAAACACCTTCAATACAAGGAAATTAATAATGAAAAAAGATGGATAGGATTTATTTTATTCTATTCATCTTTTTTTTTTTTTTTTTTTTGCTAAATTTAAATTTTTAAAAGAGCTATTAGAAAAATATTAAAATTTACAATATGAAATAAAAATTGAAAAGATTTAATGACTAGATAAAAAGATAAGTACAATTGTATAATATTCTATAAAGAGGGGGAATTTTTATGATATATATAATAACTGCAATGTACTGGGAAGCTGAACCATTTATAAAATATTTAGGACTTAAAAGAGATGTAGATTCTACTAAATTTCAAGTTTTCAAAAATGATGAGTTTATCCTTATTATAAGTGGGGTAGGACCTATATCTTCAGCTGTGGCTACTACATATTTACTTACAATGTATAAAGCTGAAAATTCAGATTTGTTTTTCAATATTGGAGTTTGCGGGTGTAAAGATGATAAAATTGAAATTGGAAGCGTATTTTTATGTCATAAAGTTATAAATAATACTACAAATAGGAAATTTTATACAGATATGCTTTTTAAACATCCTTTTAGAGAAGGTGTATTAGAAACATTTTCAACTGTAGTAAATAAAGATTTTTATATTCAAGGTGATTTGATAGACATGGAAGGAGCAGGTGCTTTTGAAGCAGCTTCATATTTTTTACCACCACATCGTATTTATTGTATAAAGATAATTTCAGATTATTTAAAAAGTGATGAAATTAAAGGTGCAAAGATTTCAAAAATAATTAATGAAAAAATGCCTTTGATTATAAATTGGATAATGGAGGTAAAAAAGGCTTTAAAACCACTTCCTAAAGTTTTATCAAAGGATGAAGAAAAAAGATTGAAAATAATAAGTGACAATTTAAATTTAACTACGACTATGAGATATGAGTTTAAAAAATTGGCTCAAAAATATAAAGTAAGGAGAGGTAATTTACTAGATGTACTGAACTCTTTTATAAACGTAGAATGTAAAACAAAGAAAGAAGGGAAGATGTATTTTGAAAAAATCAAAAGACAACTTTGTACTACCTGAATTTTCGCATATTTATATTGAAAAAGATGCAAAATTCTATCCAAATACAAACAAAATACTATCTAAATTTAAAGATAAAATTCAAATTGAAATAGACCATTACAAAGATTTATTTTGCCGCAGTCGTCAAAATTTTAGAATGCAAAAAATTAGTCCTAAGTTAATATTAGCTGTAAAAAGAGACAATTTAGTTTATGAAGGAGCTCAAGTTTGTGAAGATTTTGGGAATAGATATTTTTATTATACATCTTCAATTATGAATTGTATTTATGATTGCGAATATTGTTATTTGCAGGGGATGTATCCTTCTGCAAATATAGTTATATTTGTAAATATAGAAGATATTTTCAGAGAAGTAGAAATTATGCTTAAAAAACATCCAGTGTATCTTTGTATTTCTTATGATAGTGATATTTTAGCTTTAGAGGGAATTACGTCTTATGTTTCTTATTGGTTGGGATTTGCAAGTAAGCATAAAAATTTAAAAATTGAGATTAGAACTAAAAGTGCAAATTTTAAAGCTATAAAAAAAGAAAAACCTTTAGATAATGTAATTTTAGCTTGGACTCTATCTCCAGATGAAATAATTAAAAAGTATGAAATAAAGACACCGAGTTTAAAATCTAGGCTTAATTCAATATATGAAGCAATAGAAAAGGGATGGAAAGTTAGAATTTGTTTTGACCCTTTACTATATGTAGATGATTGGAAAATTCAATATAGTAAATGTATTGACATGACTTTTGAATATTTACATTCCGAAAGAATTTATGATGTAAGTATAGGAGTTTTTAGAATATCAAAGGATTACCTGAAGAAAATGGAAAGAGAAAAACCGTATTCGAAAATATTAGCTTATCCATTTAAGTGCCAGAATGGAATATGCAGTTATTCAAAAGAACATGAGGATAAGCTGAAGAAGTTTGTGTATGAAGAGATATCTAAATATGTTTTAAAAGAAAAAATATATATTTAAAAATTACATAAAAAATGCTTATATATATATAAAAAATAAATAATAAAGATACAAAAATATTATGTGATATGGTAAAATATATAGTAAGTTTTTCAGAAAATTCAATATATACAAATGATTTAAAGGGGGAGTTATATATTTATGACAAAGAAGAAATTGACAAAAGAAAAAAAGTTTAGAGGTGGAAAAATAAGAAATAAATTGATATTGATTTTGATGACTGTAGTAATTATACCTCTTATTTTATTAGGAGTTTTTTCATACTTAAAATCAACAGAGATAATAAAAAGAGATTTGGCTGAAACGACATTACAGGCGGTAGAAGAAGTAAATGAATCAATTACAATGTTTTTAAAAGGAATAGAGTATCAGGTAAATACAATAGCAAGTAATTCAGCTCTTAAAGATTTAGATAAGACTGCAAATTCACAAGAACAAGAATTTAAAAAGCAAGTCGCTTTAGAACTTTTAAAAGATACACAGACTAGTAATCCAGATTTAATGTGGACATATTTTGGTAATGAGGAAGGCAGTATGTATATATTTCCTAAAGATGAACTTCCAGACGATTATGATCCGAGGACTAGACCATGGTATAAAAAAGCACTAGAAAATAAGGGAAAAGTTGTTTGGACTGAACCATACATTGATGCTACAGTTGATGAATTAGTTATTACAGCTGCTAAAACTGTATTAGATGGAGATAAAGTAATTGGTGTCGTTGGAATAGATATAAGTTTGAAGGATTTATCTGATAATTTATCTAAAAAACAAGTAGGTAAGAGCGGATATGTTTTTGTAACTGATAAAAAGGGTATGGTTATTTCTCATAAAGATAAAAAGTTAATAGGGACATATGATATAACGAAACGAGAATTTTGGAATAAGGTAAAATCTACTGATAAAAACTTTTTAGATTATACATATGAAGGGAAAAAGAAATTTTTAAGTTTTACTACAAACGAAAGAATGGGATGGAAGATATATGTAACTATGGAATTAAGTGAACTTACAGAGGATACATATATTATAAGAGAATTTACTTTATATATGGGTATACTTGGGATTATTATAGCTGTAATTATGGCATTTTTCCTTGCTTCAAATATTTCAAAACCAATAAATATATTAAAACAGGCTTTTTCTAGAGCAGCTGTTGGAGATTTAACTGTAAGGGTAAATATAAAATCTAAAGATGAATTCGGACAAATGGGAGATAGTTTTAATGAAATGATAGAGAATTTTAACAGGCTAATTAAAGAAATAAAAACTTCATCAGGTACAGTTCTTAAAACTTCCGAATCACTTAGTGAAATTACAGAACAGACAACTGCTGCAGCTGATGAAGTAGCAAAAACTATTGAAGAAATAGCAAAAAGTGCTGAAGAACAAGCTAGAGATACAGAAAAAGGAGCAACAGAAATAAAAACTTTAGCAAGTAAAATAGAATTAGTTTCTGAATCGATTATTGATATGAATAATATATCTAATGAAACAGATAATTTAACGGGTAAAGGTTTTGAAGCTGTAAAAACACTAATAGAAAAGAGCGATGAAAATAGAAAATCTGTATTAGAAATAAATGAACTTGTTTTAAAAGTAGATAAGAGTGCAGAAGAAATAGGGATAATTACGGATACTATTTCAGAAATAGCTGAACAAACTAATTTACTTGCTTTAAATGCTGCTATAGAAGCAGCTAGAGCGGGAGAATATGGGCAAGGTTTTGCAGTAGTAGCTGAAGAAGTAAGAAAACTTGCAGAACAATCAGCAAAAGCTTCTAATGAAATTAGAGAATTGATAGCTGGTATACAAAATCAATCTGATAATGCAGTAAAATCTATGGAAAAAGCAAGAATTATTGTTAAGGAACAAGATAAAGCAGTGGAAGAAACAAATGGTATATTTACTAAAATATCTAATTCTGTAAAAGTTTTAATACAAAAAATGTCAGAAATCAGGAAGTACAATGAAGATATGGCAGAAAAGAAAGAAGAAATAGTGGAAATAATTCAAAGTTTATCTGCTTCATCAGAAGAAACTTCAGCAGCAACACAGCAAGTATCAGCGGCAACAGAGGAACAGCTTGCTACTATGGAAGAAGCAAATTCTTATTCACAAAAATTAAAAGTCCTATCTAAAGAACTTGAAGTAGCTGTTAATAAGTTTAAAATAGAGAAAGATAATAATGATGCGGGTTTGGATAGTAATAAGAAGATATAGAAGATTAAAATTAAATTAGAGGCCAGTCAGAATGACTGGCTTTTTGTATTAGAAGATTTTACATAAAATTTTAAGATGAGTAGTAGAAATTGAGAATTTACAAAACGATTGTTATAATTATATGTATTAATATACAAATAAATAGGAGGATTTTATGGAAAAAATCTGGAACTTTGTCGGTGAAAAAATTGAAGGACTGTCTATAGTTGAAAGTATACTTTATGCTAAAGGAATTACAGCTAAGGAAGAAATCGAGGAATTTTTAAGTGATAGGCCAAAAAAGACGTATAATCCTTTTCTTATAAAAAATATGAAAGAGGCTGTAGAGAAGATTTTAAATCACTTAAAAAATAACAGCAAAATAGTTATATTTGGAGATTATGATGTTGATGGAGTAACTTCTACAGCTTTATTGGTAGAGTTTTTTAGTAATATTACAAATAACATAGATTATTATATACCTAATAGATTTTCTGAAGGATATGGTTTAAATAAAGAAGCTATAAAATATATAAAGGAAGAAATGAAAGGAGATTTAATTATTACGGTTGATAATGGAGTGAGTTCCTTTGATGAAGTAGAATATGCTAAGGAAATAGGACTCGACATTATTGTTACGGACCATCATAATCCACCTGAAAAACTCCCTGAATGTATTTTAGTAGATGTCAAGCAAAAAGGAGATATTTATCCGTTTAAAGAACTTTGTGGTTGTGGCATAGCCTTTAAATTGGCTCAAGCGTTGCAGAGAAGTTTAAAGCTACCTAAAAATACTCTTTCAAAACTTTTAGATTTAGTAACTCTTGCAACTATAGCAGATATTGTACCTTTAATAGATGAGAATAGAACATTAATTAAATATGGTTTGAGAATAATTAATTCAAATAAGAGACTTGGATTATCAGTTTTAAGGGAAGTTGTTGGACTGAAGGATAAGGAAATCAATGCAGGGAGAATAGGATTTATTTTAGCACCATGTTTTAATGCAGCAGGTAGACTTGAAGATGCTAAACTAGGAGTAGAGCTTCTTTTAGAAAAAAACGAAGAAAGAGCTTTAAAACTTGCAAATATTTTATACAGACTTAATAGAGAAAGGCAGAAAGTTCAGGAGAGAGGAGAAGAATACTGTAGACAATTAGTTGAAAAAAATTACATGAATTATGATTTTCTTGTACTTAGAGCAGATAATATTTCAGAAGGTGTTATAGGTATTGTTGCTGGAAAGATAAAAGATATATTTTATAAACCTACTTTAGTTGTTACGAAAACGGAGGAAGGATATTTAAAGGGAAGTGGACGAAGTATTAAAGGTATAAATATATATGAAGAATTAAAAAAAGTATCTGATTTATTTATAGGTTTTGGTGGACATGAGATGGCATGTGGATTTTCTCTAGAAGAAGATAAATTAGATGAGCTAAGAGAAAAGCTGAATTTTAGGGCAAAAGAAATAAAAAATGAAAGTCCTGACATATTTATACCTAAAATAGATATTATTGCGGAAATTAAACCAAGTGATTTAACTATTGATTTAATAGAAGAAGTATCTAAACTTGAACCTTATGGTATGGGGAATTCTAAACCTTTATTTGCTATAAAAAATATAAAGGTTAATACAAAGTGGACTAGAGCATGTGGAAACAATAATATTCATCTCAAATTTAGTGGCAAAAAAGATAATATATTTTTAAATGGAGTAGGTTTTTCTTTAGCAGAAAAATACAATAATTTAGGAGAAGTACTTTATGTTGATATTGCATTTAGTCCAGAAATTAATGAGTATAATGGTAAAGTTAGTGTACAAATGGTTATAGAAGATATAAAGAAATCTGAAATCGAATGAAAAACACAGAACTTTAGGAGGTGTTGTATTGATAAAAAATTTTTTGAAGGATAGAGAATTTGAAAGAAATAAAGAGGAAATATTGAAAATGGCAGGAATTTTAAAATCAAATTCTTTAGGAACAAATTTTAAAGACAAATTGAGTGTTATGGAAGCTGAAAGTAATGATGATAGAAAATATGCTTGGCATTATGAGTTAGCTGAATATAGAAAGAGAAAAAGAAGGGAAATGTTTTATATTGTTGGTGCTATTTGTGGAATATTGAGTTTGTTAATAAATATTGTATTAAATTATTCTAAAATTAAAGATATATTTGTATTAATATTGAAAAATTGGGTATTTTAATAATAAGCTGAGCAGCTTTTCTACTCAGCTTATTTTACTTTAGAATAGTTTAAATTAGTTTTATATGTTTTTAAATTACATTGTATGAACTATATCTAAACCTATACCTAATAGACCTATTACTAATATTAGACCAAATATAACTATCATTAAAACCCTGTCTTTTTCATTTTTTTTGAGATTTAAATATATAAAGTAACCTAATAAAGTAGTAATACTTCCAATTAATACAAAAATATATGAAAAGAGTCCAAAGTGTTTTAAGTACCATTTAATAAAGTAATCAAAGATTATAAATCTTGGGCCTAATGATTCTTTTAATGTAAAGAAATTCATTTAAATGTCCTTTCTTTAATATGGTTTTATATAGAATTATGTCTATTTTTATTTATTATAAGTTTAGAACTGATAAGAGAACCTATTATTGCTGGAAGAATCCATGCAAATCCTGCTTTTGAAAGAGGGAGCGTATTCATAAATTTTCCAATAAAAGAAGTATTAATTCCTATAGCAGAAAAACCATCAATGAGACTTACAAATAGTGCTCCAAAAACAGCTCCTGAATAAGCTCCTTTGTTTTTAATAAAGTTATCAAATAAACTCATTATTATGAGAACTATAGCAATTGGATAGACAGTTACTAATAGCGGTACAGCAAATTTTATTATTTGTTCAACACCTATATTTGCAAAGATAGCACTAAATATAGTAGTTGCAATTACAATGATTTTGTATGATAATTTACCATTAGTTAAATTATTGAAATAATTTCCAACTGTAGCAGTTAAACCTATAGATGTTGTAAGACATGCAACAGATACAGCAAGTCCAATTCCATATTTTCCAAAACTACCAAGTATTTTTTCAGTTATACCTATAATTAGATTAGTTTTATGAATATTAGTAGGGAATATACTGCTTGATGTTGCTCCTATATATAAAAGACCACCATATACAAAAGCAAGACCTATACCAGCAATTAAACCTGCTTTCATAGTAAGATTAATTTGTTCTTTTTTACTATTATAACCTTTTTCAGCAAGTGAAAGCATAATTATTCCACCAAAAACTATTGATGCAAGAGCGTCCATTGTTTGGTATCCTTCGACAAATCCTGTTGAAAATGGTTTTTCAATGTTTGTAGTAATTGGAGTTCCAATTGGAGAAATAATACCTTTAATCATTATTGCCGAAACAATTAAAAGAAGTATTGGTGTGAGAAATTTTCCTATTTTATCTACAATACCAGACGGTTTGATAACGAAAAAGAGAGTTATTCCAAAATATATTATTGAGAAAATTATTGAATTTGAATTTTTAAATATAGGCTTAACTCCCATTTCAAAAACAGTAGCACCTGTTCTTGGTATTGCAAGAAGAGGACCTATAGCTAAGATTATAACAGTTCCTAGTATTTTGCTGAAAATAGGATTAATTTTATTTCCGAGGTCATTTATAGTTCCTCCTGCTTTAGAAACAGCAAGTATTCCTAATATAGGCATACCTATTCCTGTAAGGAAGAAGCCTATCATACATTGTATCCAACTTTTACCTGAAACTAAACCTAAAGCTGGTGGAAATATTAAATTTCCTGCACCAAAAAACATAGCAAATAAAGCCATACCTACCACAAAAACATCTTTACTTTTTTTTGACATAAAAATTCCTCCATATTTTTATTAAATTTTGTTTAAAATCACTAGTGTTCAATTTTAAGAAAAAATTTGAAAATATAGGATTATCTGTTTATATTATAGAGTGGCTAAAATAATATGATAAAAGAATTTAAGTTAGAATATGCAGTAATAGATTTAAAAAATATATTGATTTATATAATATTAGATTTGACTGTGAAATTTGTTAAAAATATTTATGCATATTTAGTATGAAATTTATGTAATATAAAGATTATTAAAGTTTCATGAAATATATAATTACACCTTGTTTGTGAAAAATTTAATAATAAAATTATTTAAATTTTGAACACTAGTGATTTAGAATAAACAGCTTTGATTATCTATCAAATATTTTAAAATTTTAAGAATATACATAAATTGGTATATTGTAAATTTTCTAACAAATAAAATTTCCAGATATAATTATATCATAAAGATTTTATTCGTGGAATAAAAATTCCATAATATACAAATTTTTTGATAATTTCAAATTTTGTTATTAAATAGAATGTTATAGAAAAAATGTATAGAATATGATTATTGGTTTTGGTTAAATTTTCATTAAAGTACAAATAATGATATAATTTTTATAAAAGAGAATTAGTTTTATAGGTGTGTGATGAGATGCAGGTAAATAATAATTTATTTAGACAAATTACAGAGACTAAATATCTTACAGCTGAAAATGCTTGGCGTTATAGAACTATACTTCGATATTTTTATTATCAATATAAAATATTGGGTATACATGGAGGGAATTTTAAATGAAATTATCAAGTAAGGAATTGCAATTAGTAAAAGAATTAATAAAAGAAAAGATAGAAGATATTAAACATGAAATAGATATTTTAGATGATAATTGTAATACTCTACTAGTAAATGAAGATTTGTTCAATGAAGTAGAAATTACTAAAGAAGAATTTTTGAAGAAAATAGATGAATATGAAGAGATATTAAAAAAACTTTCTTTTTAAGAAATAAAACCTTTAAGGAATTTATATTTTATTTTCCTTAAAGGTTTTTTAGATTTTTTAATTATCGTCTCCAATTTAATAGTTTTTTTTCTAGATAAACTACTCCTTGATACATAGCAGTGGCAAGTATTGATAGAATGATAACGCTAGTCATAACTATATCAAACCTGAATATTTGACTTCCGTAGACAATCAAGTATCCTATCCCAGCTCTTGAAACCATAAACTCTCCGACGATTACACCTACCCATGATAATCCGACATTTATTTTTAAAGCATTTATTATTGTAGGTATACTAGCTGGAATGATGACTTTTTGGAGTATTTGAATTTTTGTAGCTCCAAAAGTTTTAAGCATTTTTATTTTACTTTCCTGTACTTGTTTAAAGCCACTATATACACCTAAAATAGTTACAACTAGAGAAATCATAAGAGCTGTAACTATTATTCCTGATATACCTGCTCCAACCCAAACTATTATTATAGGTGCTAAAGCTGTTTTAGGCAGTGCATTAAGTACAACCATATAAGGGTCTAAAACTTTGGATATAAAATCTGACCACCAAAGAAGTATAGCTATAAGAGTTCCTAGAAATGTTCCTAAAATAAAGCCAACTACAGTTTCAAATATACTTATGCCAATATGTTTTAAAAGGGAACCATTAAATAATAATTTTAAAAACAACTTCCACATTTCAGAAGGTGAGCTGGTTAAAAAAGTATCTATTAATTTCAGTCTTGCTGCGATTTCCCATAATGAAAAGAATAAAACTAATATAGCTATTTGAGTAAGTAAAATAGCTTTCTTTTTTCTTTTAACTTTTTGCAAAAATTCAATATGTTCTTTTGAATATTTTTTATTATCATTCATGTATATCCAGCTCCTTCCATATAATATTAAAATAATCTTTAAATTCAGGAGCTTTTCTAGAGGTTAGAGGAGTTCTTTCAACATCTAAAGTTAATTTTATTTCATGAATAGATTTTATTTTTGCTGGTCTGCCGGACAAAACGATTACTCTATCGGACATAGAAATGGCTTCTGCCAAGTCATGTGTAACTAAGATGGCAGTTTTCTTTTCTTTTTTAATTATAGTACCAACATCATCTGCTACTCTTAAACGAGTTTGATAATCTAGTGCTGAAAAGGGTTCATCTAATAATAATAGTTCGGGTTCTGTAGCGAGTGTTCTTATAAGTGCAACCCTTTGTCTCATTCCGCCGGAAAGCTGATTCGGATAGTGATATTTAAAATCTCCTAGTCCATAGATTTCTAGAAGTTTTTCTGCTTTTGCTATTTTATCTTTTGTGAGTCTGTTTTGCACTTCCAGACCAATTAAAACATTTTTTATTATATTTCTCCATTCAAAAAGATTATCATTTTGAAACATATAACCAATTTTTTTATCACATTTTTTCACTTCTATACCATTAATAAATATTTTTCCAGATGATGGTTTAATGAGTCCTGCAATTAAAGACAAGAGAGTAGATTTACCGCAGCCACTTGGACCAACGATTGATACAATTTCGTTTTTATAAACAGAAAGAGACAAATTGCTTATAGCTAATGTCTCTTCGGTTATAGTATGATATGTTTTATATAAATTTTGTATTTCTACTACTTTATCACTATATATCATCTATATCCTCCTATCAAAAAATGTTCATAATTTAGTTTATTCTTACATAGATTAAATTGTTACTAGACTTATATTAAATAGGTGCAAACTTTTTTAGAGGAAATGCAGCAAGTATGAAGAAGTAATAAAAATATGTAGTTTTAAGTAATAATTTGGAGGAAAAAATGGAAAATATTAAAATATTAAATGGATTGTAACAAGATATAAATATAAGAGCACCTCCGCTAAAGAATTATTGTAAAATATAAAAAATAATAACGGAGGGATAGAAATGAATGAAAAAAGCTCTGATATGATTAGTGAATATTTAGAAGTATGGGAAAGAGAGTTTAAAGGATGGGACTTTTCATATTTAGAAAAGTATGGCAGAATGAGAGAATTTCCATTGAGTTGGAATTATTATAATGAAATAAGAAAGTATTTGAAAGATAGTCAATCTTTATTAGATATGGGAACAGGTGGAGGAGAATTTTTATCAGAATTAATTCCTTTACCTAAAAAAACATGTGCAACAGAAGGATATAGACCTAATTTAGAAATAGCAAAAAAACGTCTTGAACCTTTAGGAGTAAAAGTTTATGAGATAAAAGAAGATGATAATATGCCTTTTGATGACGAAGAATTTGATTTGATAATCAATAGACATGAATCATATTCAGAAAAAGAAGTAAGAAGGATATTAAAAAAAGGTGGATATTTTATAACACAGCAAGTAGGAGGATGTAATGATAAAGAATTGAATATGTATTTAAATGCTGAGCCATTTGAATATAGAGAGTGGGATTTAGATAAAGCAGTTAAAAATTTAGAGAAGAATAATTTTAAAATAATAAAGAGGAAGGAAGATAAAACTAAAACACGATTTTATGATATATGTGCAGTGATATATTATTTGAAAGCAATTTCGTGGCAAATATCAGATTTTAGTATTGATAAATATTATATTAAATTAAGGGAACTAGATTTTTTAATTGAAGAAATGGACTATATTGATGTAACATGTCATAGATTTATTATAATAGCTTGTAAAAATTAGAGAAAAAGATTAAAAGTCATTAGTTTGATAAGGATGTATATTTAATGAAAAATAAAGATTAAACTTTACAAATAAATATTTAAACAGGTGGTAGGTATCAAAAATGTCAAAAAATACGATTATAAAAATGTTAATAAGTATTACATTTATTTTAATTATCATATTAAATAATTTAGTTTTTATACCTGCAAAGAATATTAACCGATATATAACTTATACTTTTGATAAAAGCAATGATGAATTGGCATATGTAATTAACGATTTAAGCAATGAAATATATTCAGCAGATGAAGAAAAGCTAAAAAATAAAGAATATATAGAAGAAATTTTTAGAAAAGCTAATAGAAAATTAGGACTTTGGGAGAGAATTATGAATACTTTATACTTATTAAACAAGAATTTTAAATTTAAAGATGTATGTGAATTAAAATACTATTTTTATACAATTATAGATAAGGGAGAATTGACAGAAGAAGATTTAAAGGCTTTAAAAGAAATATTTGAAACAATTAATTATATAAATCCGGGAATAGATGAAGAAGTAGAAAAAACGTATTTTTATGTTCGGCCTGGTAAAAGAGTAAAAGAATCTTTAGAAAAGATATTTAAAATTTGTGAGGAAATGAATTCTAAGTATTATTCAAAATAATTGTTTAATATGTTCAAATTAAAATAGACGAATATTAAATTTTAAGTGAAAAACAAATAAAATTATAAAAAATTATTTTTTATGACAAAATACGACAAACAAACTTTTAATGATGTGCTATAATACAAAATTAGTATGTAGAAGTATTATTATTGAAAAAAGTTAATAATGAGAAAATCGGATTTTGATAAAGGCAAACTTATCGAAAGATAAGGACGCAAAGCCAAGGGCCTAAAGTAAAGAACTTTCTTTACTATGGCAGCCGGTTACCGTAAATCCAAGTAGGCCCTTTTTACTTTTTACGGTAAAAAGGGCTTTTATTAGTTTATTTGAATTAAGTGGAAGAAACAATTATGCAAAAGAGAAGGGATGGAAATGTTGGTAAAAAATACTGATGCTTATTTTGATTATTTAACAGGTTTATATAATAGGTTATATTTATTTGAAAATTTTTCAGAAAATATTAATGAATTTATAGTAGTATTTTTAGATATTGATGATTTTAAGTATATAAATGATACATATGGTTATGAAATAGGTGATGAGTTTTTAAAAAAATTTGTAAGAAGGCTATCTAAAATTGTTGGGAATAGAGGAAAAGTGTTTAGTTATAATGCAGACAAATTTTTAGTTCTTTTTCCTAAGGAAAATTTTAAAGATATTTATGAAAAAGTTGAATTGCTTTTTCAAAAATTAAAAGAGATAATAATAGTTGGAGATATAGAGATTGCATGTTCAATAAGTATTGGTATTTATATAACAGAAAAAGATGATAAAATTGATGATGCTATAAAAAAAGCTGAGATAGCAATGCAAGAGGCAAAACAAAAAGTAAAGGGGCAATATGTATTTTATAAACATCAAATTGAAAAAGAAAAAATGAGAAAGGCTAATATACTAACAGAATTGAAAAAATCAATTTTAAGAAATGAGCTATATATACTGTATCAGCCAATTTTAAGTGTAAAGGGAAATAAAATACAAGAAGTAGAAGCATTGTTAAGATGGAATAATGAAAAATTAGGAGAGGTTTCACCAGTAGAATTTATTCCTATTGCAGAAGAAACTGGTTTTATTAGAGAAATGGGCTTTTGGGTTATAGAAGAAGTATGTAGACAAATTAAAGAGTGGGAAAAGAAAAATTTGGATTTAAAAGTAGCAATAAATATTTCACCTAATCAGTTTAAAGACAAAATGTTTTTTGAAAATTATAAATATATAGTCAAAAATAATAATGTAAAATTTAGTAAAATTAAATTTGAAATAACCGAAACCCAAATATTTAAAACAGAAGAAAAAACAGTTGAAAATTTATTAGAAATTATGAAACTTGGTACTAAAATATCTTTAGATGATTTTGGAGCTGGTTATTCTTCTATGAAAAATATGATTCTTATTCCTTGTTCCGAAATAAAAATAGATAAAATTTTTATTGATTATATAACTAAAGATACAAAAATTCAAAATTTAATAGCATCTATTATACATACTGCACACAGATTGGGATATGATGTAATTGCAGAAGGGGTTGAATATAAAGAACAATATGATAAATTATTAGAGTATGATTGCGAAAAAATACAGGGATATTTTATTAGTAGACCTATTGGTGAGAAGGATATAATTAAATTTATAAAAAGAAGAAGTAGTTAAAAAGAAAAAATATATTCTTAAGAATAAAATTTGATAAGTGTTATATTGTAAAGAATTTAATTGATAATATTTAAAAGTTAGATTATTTGGGGGTAAAATAAAATACATGTGTATAGAATGTAATTATATGCAAAGGATTGGTAATGAGAATAATGTAGTTTATTTAGATTCTCCTATAGGTTTTATTGAAATCCAATCTAATGAAGGGAAAATAATAAGTTTGGATTTTGTTGAAGAGAAGAAATATAAAGAAAAATTTTGTCCTATATTAGAAGAAGCAAAAAGACAGTTGAAAGAATATTTTAATAGACAAAGAAAGGAGTTTAATTTACCTATAAAATTAAAAGGGACAGATTTTCAAAAGAAGGTTTGGAATGAACTTATTAAAATACCTTATGGAAAAACCTGTTCATATAAAGATATAGCTAAAAGAATAGGAAATAAAAATGCAAGTAGAGCAGTTGGAAATGCTAATAATAAGAATAAAATAGCAATCATTATTCCTTGTCATAGAGTAGTAGGCAGTGATGGAAGGTTAGTGGGATACGAAGCAGGATTATGGCGCAAAAAATGGCTTTTAGAACATGAAAAGAGTTTGTAAGAAATATTTAAAACCTATGATGTTCCTATATTTTAAGGAATTATCATAGGTTTTTATTTTAAAGTGATGTATGTTATTTATAAAAGTTTTTATGTTGTTTATTAATAAGTTTAAATATATTATTTGCTATATATTTTGACCCTTTAATGGAAAATATTTGTATTAATTGTTGTTTTATAAGATTTTTGAGAAGCATTTCAAAGTAGTATTTTAGTAAAGGCTGCATTATAGGATTATTGAGCATATTTATAGAATTATTTTTTGTTCTAAGCTTTTTTGTGTTTTTAGTATTTGTGATAATTAAATTATTATTATAATTGGGATTTTTTTTATTAAAAGAATTTTGAGGTCTATTATTGTTAGTCATTTTATCACCTCTAATATATAATATTACCTTGTCTTGATTTTGTTGAATTTTAAAATATTATGCTGATGTATATTTATTTTACATTTATAAAATGATATAAAAAATATCTATAAGATTAATTTTGCAAGTATTTTTGTAAAAAAATTCAAAGTAAAAAAATGGAGTATTTTTTAAGATATTTATACAAGTTATTTGCTTCGTTTTTTAAAATATTTCGAAAATTTTTGATTTTAAAAAAGCATTTAAACCAAAGTAGAGTTTTAATTATTTTTTTGTAGTTAATAGGAATTAAGCAGGTAAAAAATTATGATTTAAAAATAGAGAGAAATTTTAATTATTAAAAAATTTGTTGATATAAAAAATAAAATTACAGTCAAATAGTTAAAAAAATAACAATGTTTTTTAAAAATTTACAGTTTAAATGAAATTGTTTATAGCTTATATTTCATCGAACAACTTTGAAAGATGTTGAAATATCTAATAGTAAGATATAAATTCATAAAATTAAATTTTATATTAACAAAACAAACATTGACAAATATTTGACATAGAGTTATTATATAATTAATACAATTCAAAGTATAAATAAAATTTTCAAAATGGAGGGTGTGAAATGGAGCAGTTAACTATGTTTTTTAAAAAAGTTGATGCTTTTGTATGGGGACCACCTCTGCTTATTTTGCTTGTCGGAACAGGTATTTTTTTGACGTTAAGATTAGGATTTATACAGATAGTAAAACTTCCATTAGCTTTAAAGTATTTATTTACGAAAGATGAAGATAGTAGTGGAGAAGGAGATGTATCGAGTTTTGCCGCTCTTTGTACAGCCCTAGCAGCTACTATTGGTACGGGCAACATAGTAGGTGTTGCTACGGCGATAAAAGCTGGAGGTCCAGGGGCATTGTTTTGGATGTGGATAGCGGCATTTTTTGGTATGGCAACAAAATATTCGGAGGGACTTTTAGCTGTAAAGTATAGGGTTGTAGATGACAATGGACAGATGTCTGGAGGACCGATGTATTACATAGAAAGAGGATTAAATAATAAATTTCTTGCAAAACTTTTTGCTGTATTTGGAATAGGGGTAGCTTTTTTTGGAATAGGTACATTTCCACAAGTTAATGCTATAACAAAAGCAGTAGAAATAACTCTTAATATTCCAATAATTATTTCAGCTTCAATATTGACTATTCTAGTAACATTAGTAACTCTTGGTGGGATAAAGAGTATTTCAAGAGTAGCGGAATTAATAGTTCCATTTATGGCTGTATTTTATATAATTGGAGCTATAATTATATTAGTTTTTAATATAAAATTATTACCTGAAACTGTAATGTTAGTTATAAAGAGTGCATTTACTCCAACAGCTGCAACTGGTGGATTTTTGGGAGCAAGTGTGATGCTTGCAATTAGAAGTGGTGTAGCTAGAGGGGTATTTTCAAATGAATCAGGTTTAGGTAGTGCACCAATTGCAGCAGCTGCAGCTAAAACTAAATCATGTGTAAGACAAGGTTTAATATCTATGACAGGTACATTTTTTGATACAATTATAGTGTGTACAATGACAGGAATAGTTTTGATATTAACAGGTACATGGAAATCTGAACTAGCAGGTGCTGAAATGACAAATGCAGCATTTAAAAGTGGACTTCCTATTCCAATTATTGGACAGTATATAGTTACTATTGGATTAATCTTCTTTGCATTTACTACTATACTTGGATGGAATTATTATGGAGAAAGGTGTACAGAATATTTATTTGGAGTAAAAGGGATAAGAACTTATAAATACATATTTATAATTTTAATAGCTTCAGGTGCATTTTTAAAATTAGATTTGATTTGGATAATTGCAGATATAGTAAATGGATTAATGGCAATACCAAATTTAATTGCTCTTATAGGTTTAAGTGGTGTTATAATTCACGAGACAAAGAAATATTTTGATGAATTTAAGTATAAAGAAACAGAGAATGTTAAATCAGTTGGAAAAATAGGTTAGTTAAGAAGAATAAAAAATACTGTCATATATATTTATATGACAGTATTTTTTAGTCAATATATCGTTTAAAATCTTTTATATAATGGAATATAACTTTTTTTTTCATTTATACTTTTGTAAGCAGGTCTAATAATTTTAGGGTCGCTTACAATTTGTTCTATTCTGTGAGCACACCAACCTGTTATTCTAGAAGTAGCAAATAAAGGTGTATATAGATCAGCAGGGATGTTTAGCATTTCGTATACAAAACCTGAATATAAATCTACATTGGCACTGATTACTACATTTTCTCCTTTTATTTCTTTAAATAATTCAATAGTCAGTTCTTCGATATTTTTATATAAATTAAATTCTTCTACTGCATTTTTTTCTATAGCTAATTCATATGCTTTTTTTTTCAATAAACAAGCTCTCGGGTCAGATTTAGTATATACTGCATGTCCCATACCATATATGAGACCTTTTTTATCAAAGGTTTCTTTTTTTAATATTTTCAATAGATAATCTTTTAGTTTACTTTTATTTTGGTAATCAGGTACATTTTCTTTTATATTTAAAATCATTTCATGAACCATTATGTTTGCTCCACCGTGTTTAGGACCTTTTAATGAACCAACTGCTGCTGCAATAGCAGAATAAGTATCAGTACCACTTGAGGAAACGACATGAGTTGCAAAAGCTGAGTTATTGCCTCCGCCATGTTCTGCATGTATAACTAGACATAAATCTAATGTTTCAGCTTCAGTTTTGGTATATTTATTATCTGCTCTTGTCATAAATAAAATGTTTTCGGCAGTTCCTATACCTTTTTGCGGAGGATGAATAAATAAACTTTTTTTGTCAAAATAGTGGGCTTTTGATTGATAACAGTAAGATATTATTGTTGGAAATCTTGCAATTAATTTTAAACTCTGTTTTAAAATATTTTTAATACTAATATCATCTGGATTTTCATCATGAGAATAAAGAACTAGTATACTTCTTTGGAGTTTATTCATAATATTTTTGCTGGGAATTTTTAAAATCATGTTTTCAGTAAAGTTTTGAGGTAAAGTTCTATATTCATCAAGTAGATTGTTAAAATCATTTAGTTCTTTTTGTGTTGGAAGTTTTCCAAACAATAATAAATATATACATTCTTCAAAGCCATAACGTCCTTCTTTTTGAAAGCCTTCAACTATATCTTCAATGTCAATTCCTCTATAAAATAATTTACCTTCAGTTGGTATTTTTATATTTTTTTCAAATATATAACCATGTACTGAACCAATTTCAGTAAGGCCAACTAAAACACCTGTACCATTATTATTTCTTAAACCTCTTTTAACATTAAACTTATCATAAAATTCTGGCTTTATACGATTGTTTTTTTCAGCTAAGAGTGTTAAGTTATCAAGAAAGCTAGTATTGATTTCTTTAGTGTTCAATTTATACTCCCCCTATTCATCATGCTTAGCTCATGAATTTTTTAATAGTGAGCATATTTTCTATTATTGCTTCTGTCATTTCTGTGGTAGATGATGAGCCACCTAAATCTCTTGTAATATACTTTCCTTCACTTATAGTTTTGGAAACTCCGTCTAATATTAAATTTGATTTTTTTGTTTCACCTATATAATTTAACATCATTGCACCAGATAAGATAATTGCAGTAGGATTAGCTATATTTTTACCTGCAATATCTGGAGCACTGCCATGAACTGCTTCAAAGATTGCCATATTATTACCTATATTTGCACCCGGTACAAGACCAAGACCTCCAACGAGTCCAGCACACAAATCTGATAATATATCACCATATAAATTAGTAGTTACTATAATTTCAAATTGAGATGGATTCATTACCAACTGCATACACATATTGTCTACAATTATTTCTTGTAGCTTAATATCAGGATATTCTTTAGATATTTTTCTTACACAATCTAGAAATAATCCATCGGTTAATTTCATTATATTAGCTTTATGAACTACGGTAATTTTATTTTTGTTATTTTTTTTAGCGTAATTAAATGCAGTTTTAGCTATTTTTAAAGAAGCATTTTTTGTAATAATTTTAATAGCTTCTGCAGAGTTATCAGATATTTTTTTTTCTATGCCGCTATAAAGACCTTCGGTATTTTCTCTAAATATAATTAAATTGACATTTTTAAAAGGTGAATTAACTCCGGGAATAGTTTTTACAATTCTGACATTTGAAAACAAATCGTATTTTTTTCTGAGCATAACGTTTATGCTTCTAAACCCACTTCCAATTGGAGTGGTAATAGGACCTTTTAGTGCTATTTTATTTTTTTCAATACTTTCAAAAACTTTATTGGGAATTAATACTCCTTTTTTCTTATAGACATTTATTCCAGCATTTACAATATCCCAATTTACTTTTAAACCTGTTGCTTCGATTATTTTTTTTGCAGAACTAATTACTTCAGGACCAATTCCATCGCCAGGTATAAGAGTTATATTATACATAAATTCACCTGCTTTCGTGTGTAGATGTATAAGTTTGAAGTTTTGATTAAATATCTATATTAGTTAGGTTAGCATAGTTTAAATATCCGCCGTGTTTTAATATTTCTATATCTCTATGAGAACCTTCAAAAATTAATTGAATAGAAACATTTTTTGTTTTATTAATTAACGTGATTTCTGATTTATTATCAAGAGATTCAATTAAATTGTTGATTTTAATTTCATCAAATTCTTTTAAAAGGTTATAGTCATTTTTATTTTTAAATATGAGTGGAAGAATTCCTGAATTTATTAAATTTGATTTATGAATTCTTGCAAAAGATTTTGCAATAACTGCTTTTATTCCAAGATAAAGTGGGACTAGAGCAGCATGTTCTCTACTGGAGCCTTGACCATAATTTTCTCCACCTATAATAAAACCACCATTATTTTTTTTAGCCCTTATATAGAAATCATCTATGAGTGTCCCAAAACAATATTTGGAAAGTTCAGGTATATTAGATCTATATGGTAAAAGTTTAGCATTTGATGGCATTATATCGTCTGTAGTAATATTATCACTTGTCTTTAATAAAATTTTACCTTCTAGTTTTGATGGTAAAGGCTTATTGATAGGGAATGGTTTAATATTAGGTCCCATTACTACTTCTAAATTATTTCTATTCTTTGGAGGATAAATAAAATAATTATCGTAAACTTCAAATTTATCAGGAATTTCTACAATAGGGGCTTTTCTAAAGGTTGAAGGATTAGTTAAGTATCCGGTAATTGCAGATACGGCTGCAGTTTCGGGACTTACTAAATATACATCTGCATTTTTTGTTCCACATCTGCCTTTAAAGTTTCTATTGAAAGTTCTCAGTGAAATGCCATTTGTTTTAGGAGCTTGTCCCATTCCTATACAAGGGCCACATGTAACTTCAAGGATTCTGGCACCAGCAGCTATTAAGTCGCCAAGAGCACCGTTATCTGACATCATTTTTAATATATTGCTAGAACCGGGGGAAATAATTAAACTAACATCTTTATGGATTTTCCTGCCTTTTAGAATTTTTGCCACTTTCATCAAATCAGTGTAAGAAGAATTTGTACAACTACCTATGGCTACTTGATCGACTTTTATTTTATCTTTAATATCTGAAATTTTTATAACATTATCGGGACTATGTGGCATTGCAGTCATTGGCTGTATGTCATTTAAATTAATGATTATTTTTTTATCATAAACAGCATCATCATCTGCATATAAAGGAACAAAATCTTTTTCTCTGTTTTGTCTTTTTAGAAAATCTTTAGTAATTTCATCGCTAGGAAAAATAGAAGTAGTTGCGCCAAGTTCTGCTCCCATATTTGCAATAGTAGCTCTATCTGTAACAGATAATTCCTTTATTCCATCACCAGAATACTCTATGACATAACCTACTCCACCTTTGACGGTTAACTTCTTTAAAATGTATAAAATAACATCTTTAGCAGATACCCATGGATTCAATTTTCCTTTAAGTTCAATATTAAGTACTTTTGGAACTTTTAAATAATAATATCCCTTTGCTATACCAACAGCTACATCAAGCCCACCGCATCCTATACTAAGCATACCTAAACCTCCACATGTTGGAGTATGACTGTCTGAGCCAATTAGTATACTTCCGGGTTTTCCGAATCTTTCCAAGTGAAGTTGATGACATATGCCGTTTCCGGGTTTGGAGAAGATAATTCCATATTTTGCTGCTGCAGTTTTAATAAATTCGTGGTCATCTGCATTTTCAAAACCTGTCTGAAGAGTATTATGGTCGATATAAGCTACTGATAAATCAGTTTTTATATTTTTTATTTTCATTGATTCGAGTTGGAGGTAAACCATTGTACCTGTTGAGTCTTGAGTTAAAGTTTGATTTACTTTTACTGCTATTTCATTACCTGTTTTTAAATTTCCACTTAATAAATTTTTTTCGAGGATTTTATATGTTAAATTTTTTCCCATATAACTCCACCTTTCATATTTTAGTTAATACAAATCAAATATATTTCAAAAAACAACAAAACTGTATTATTGCATACAAGTATATCACAAGACTTTTTTTTGTCAACAGTATAAATATAAAAAATATTTAGTAATTATAAATTTTTAGATAAGGTTATTAATTTTTGTTTTGAAGTTTTTATAAATAATACATAAATATGAGAAATGATGATAATTATATCTAACAAAGTATATTGTTATTACATGGATGTATGTAGTATTTAGAGGAAATTTTTCACAATATTTTTATGAAATTTTAAAGAGTTTTTTGTGTAAAAAAATGTTATTAGCATTTGACAAAAACTAAAAACGAGGTATAATATAATTAGCATATGCTATTAACAAGGAGGAGATTAGTTTGAATTTTACAAAGGAAAAGCCAAATGAACTAAGTAATATAAAAAAAATTGTAGCTGTTATGAGTGGGAAGGGAGGAGTAGGAAAATCATCTGTTACATCACTTTTGGCAATATCTTTGAGAGATAAAGGGTATAATGTTGGTATACTAGATGCAGATATTACAGGACCAAGTATACCTAAGATATTTGGAATTAATGGAAAAAGAGCTACAGGTAATGATAAAGGATTAAACCCTGTAGTTACGACTTCTGGAATAAAAGTAATATCATTAAATTTATTAGTTGAACAGGAAGATGACCCAGTAGTTTGGAGAGGACCTATAATTTCTGGTACTGTAAAACAGTTCTTTACTGATGTAAATTGGGGTGATATAGATTATTTGCTTATAGACCTTCCACCAGGAACAGGTGATGTACCTCTTACAATTATGCAGTCATTACCTTTAGATGGGATAGTTATAGTTTCATCACCACAGGACCTTGTAAAACTTATCGTAAAAAAATCAGTTAATATGGCAAAGATGATGAATGTACCTATACTTGGAATAGTAGAAAATATGAGTTATTTTGAGTGTCCAGACTGCGGTAAAAAAATAAATATTTTTGGAAAAAGTAAAATAGAAGAAGTATCAAAAGAAATGAACATAGATGTAATTGCAAAACTGCCAATAGATCAGGAATTTGTTGAATTATGTGATGAAGGAAGAATAGAATTATACGGTAAAATAAAATTTGATTTAATGGAAAAACTATCATTAAAACTTACTGAGAAAATGGAAGGTGATGTGAAGTGAAAATATGTATATCAAGCTTAGGTAATCAGAGAAATTCATCTGTAGATTTAAGATTTGGAAGATGTAAGTATTTTGCAATATATGATGATGAAACAAAAGATTTTGAGTTTATAGAAAATGAAAATTCTACAGCTAATAATGGAGCAGGAATAGCTTCAGCTCAAGAAGTGATAGATAATAAGGTAGATGTTGTAATTACTGGAAATGTAGGACCAAATGCTATGAAGCTTTTAAAATCAGCAGGTATTAAAATATATGAAGCAGATGGAAATACTGTTGAAGAAGTATTAAATATGTTTAAAGATAATAAATTGAAAGAAATTGAAAAATCTGTAAATTCTCATTTTGGATTAGGAAATCAACACAGAAGAGGATGGTAATAAAATGCAAATAGCAGTATTGAGTGGAAAGGGAGGAACTGGAAAAACTACTGTTGCTACAAATCTAGCTCATATAATGGGGTGGGCATATGTGGATTGTGATGTTGAAGAACCAAATGGTTTTATATTTTTAAAACCTGAAATAAAAGAAACTAAAAAGGTAGTTTTACCTGTTCCTAAAGTAGATAAAGACAAATGTATACAGTGCAAAAAATGTGTAGATGCTTGTCAATTTAATGCACTAGCTATGCCAAAGGATGAAATAATATTATTTGAAAAATTATGTCATGGCTGTGGAGCGTGTTCACTTATATGTCCTGTAGATGCTATAGATGAAGTACATAGAGAAATAGGAATAATTGATATTGGAAATAATGGAAAAATAGATTGTTTAAGAGGAGTTTTAAATATAGGCGAACCAATGGGTGGACCTGTAATTTCAGATTTAAAAAAGATGGTAACGGAAAAAGATGCATTAATAGACTGTGCTCCCGGAACATCATGTAATGTAGTTAAAGGAATTAAAGAAGTTGATTATGCAGTATTAGTTACTGAACCGACAGAATTTGGATTACATGATTTAGAACTTGCTGTAGAACTTGTTAGAAAAATAGGTATTCCATTTGGGATTATAATTAATAGAGTAGAAAATACTGACAATCTAATAACAAAGTTTTGTAAAGAAAATGATATAGAAATACTTGGTATAATACCATTTAAAAGAGAAATTGCTAAAACCTATTCTAAAGGTGAGCTTTTAGTCGAAAAAGACGATGAAATAAGAAATATTTTTACAGAAATTGCACAGAAGCTTAAGGAGGTGATTCTGTGCAAGTAGTTATAATCAGTGGTAAAGGTGGAACAGGAAAAACAACAATAGCTTCATCTTTAGCTTATTTAAGTGAGAATAAAATAAAAGTTGACTGTGATGTAGATGCATCAAATCTTCATTTGATTTTAAAGGGAAAAGATTTAGAAAAGCATGATTTTATTGGAGCAAAAGTTGCAAAAATTAATTTAGATAAATGTACTAGATGTTTAAAATGTATGGAAGTTTGTAGATATGATGCAATAAAAGATTGTAAAGTCAATGAAATGCTTTGTGAAGGTTGTGGAGCTTGTAAGATTGTTTGCGAGTATGATGCTATAGAGTTAAAAGATGAGATTACTGGACAAACGATAATTACAGAAACTGATAAAGGTATTTTATCAAGAGCAGAAATGGAGGCAGGAGCAGAAGGTTCCGGTAAATTAGTTACAGAGGTAAGAAAGAATGCAATGAAGTATTATAAAGAAAATGAGTTGGTTATATTAGATGGTTCTCCCGGAATAGGATGTGCAGTAATGGCTTCTATTACTGGATGTGATATAGCGTTAATTGTTACTGAGCCTACTCAATCTGGTTTAGAAGATTTTATGAGAGTTCTAGCTACGGTTAAATATTTTGGAGTAAAACCGATTGTATGTATAAATAAATTTGATATTAATACTGAAATGAGCAGTAAAATAGAAGAATTTTGTGAAGGAGAAGCTATTGAGATAGTAGGAAAAATTCCTTTTGATGAATATGCTAATAAAGCGATAAATGAATTAAAGCCAATAGTGGCTTATAAAGACAGTATAGCTGGTAAGGAAATAATAAATATGTGGAATAAAATAAAAAAATTATGGAGGTTATTTAGTATGAAGGTTGCAATTGCAAAAGAGGGTAATTTAGTTTCAGCACATTTTGGACATTGTGAGGGTTTTGAAGTATACGAAATAGAAAACAATGAAATTGTTTCAAAGACATTTGTTGAAAACCCAGGACATAGACCGGGATTTTTACCAAAGTATCTTGCAGAAAGAAATGTAAATGTAATTATTTCTGGAGGAATGGGAGCTAATGCTCAAGAAATTTTTAGAAGAAATAATATAGAAGTAATAGTTGGAGCTAGTGGTGAATTAGAAAATGTAATTAAAGAATTTATAGATGGGAAATTAAAGACTACAAATTCTGTATGCCACGAACACAAACATCATGATAGCTGTGGTAATCACTAGGCAGAATGAATCCATTCTGCCTTTAATTATATTAAATTTGATATGTAATGGGTGATAAAATTGGAAAATAAAATTGATAAAATAAAAGCGATTTTACAAAAAAATGATTATAGAGTTACAGAGGGAAGAAAAGAAATAATAAAAGTTTTTGTAAATTCAAATAGACATTTAAGTCCTTTAGAAGTATATGAATTAGTAAAAGATAAAAATATCAGTTTACCAACTGTTTATAGAACTATAGATATTCTTAAGAGCAATGGGATAATAAAAGAAGTATCTTTTAATAATGAAAGGTATTTTGAATTAAAACTTTTTAGTCAAAAGTGTATGCACATACATTTTAGATGTCAAAAATGTGGAAAGATAATAGATATATACGATACGAACATCATTCTTAAATTAATAGAAATAAGAAATGAGCTTGAGAAGCAGTATGATTTTTTAATAGAAGATGTTTCAGCTACACTTTGTGGTTTGTGCTCTGAATGTAGAAAGGGGTGATGTTTTGCCAAGACCGGTTAAACCGAGAAGAATTGCATTTATGCCTGAAAATAAATATTTTGTGCCTTTAGGAAAGAGGAAATGTGAACTTGATGAAATTAAATTGAAATTAGAAGAACTTGAAGCTATGAGATTAAAAGATATAGAAAAACTAAGTCAAGAAGAATGTGCACAAAAAATGAATGTTTCTAGACAGACTTTTCAGCTCATTATTGATTCTGCAAGGAAAAAAGTAGCACAGGCTTTAACCGAGGGAAAAGCTATAAATATCGAGGGTGGAAATTATACACTTAATATATGTAAATATAAATGCAATAATTGTGGTTTGATATTTGATGAAGCATATGAAAAAGAAGTTAGAAATTGTCCAAAATGTAATTCTAATGATATACAGTGTATAGATAAAGGTGTATTTTGCCATAAGAGATGTAGAAGACGAAAAGGATGTATTTTGTAAAGAAATCATCCTTTATTTTTTGACATTTTATGATTTAAGTATTATTTTGCAGAAAATATGGTATTTATGGAAATTAAGTAGATAGGTGATTAAAGTTGAAAAACTTTAAAATCTTTATTGAAATTTATATAATGAAAGTTGTATAATGATATGGAACCGGTAACATATTTGAACAAAACGATTTCTTTGATAATTTAGGAGGAACAAAAATGGCTGTTACTATAAAAGATATAGCAAAGGCTGCAGGAGTATCTAGAGCAACGGTTTCAAGGGTTTTAAACGATTCAGGATATGTCAGGGAAGAAACTAGGCAAAAGGTTTTAAAGGCAATAAAAGAATTAAATTACACTCCAAGTGCCATAGCGAGGAGTTTGTCTACAAGTAGAACAAATACAATAGGTGTTATAGTACCAGAAATAAACAATCCTTTTTTTGGTGAAATAATTAAAGGTATTAGTCAGGTAGCTGATGAACACAATTTAAACATAATTTTATGTAATACAGACGATAATAAAGAAAAAGAGCTGAAAGCTCTTAAGCTCCTTAAACAGCAGAGAATAGAAGGAATAATTATAACTCCTACTTATCCAGAAGATGAATTTAATAGAGAATATTTAAGTAGTCTTGAAAACTTAGGAATTCCAATAGTTTTATTAGACGGACATGTTGAGTATTTTAATTTTAGTGGAGTTTTTATAGATCATATAAAAGGAGCTTATGATGCAGCAACTGCTTTAATAGAAGCAGGACATAGAAAGATAGCAATAATTACTGGATATATGAATTCAAGACCAGCAAGAGAAAGATTAATAGGATATAAAAAGGCTTTAGAGATTAATAATATACCAGTTGAAGAAAAATATATTTTTTATGGAGATTATACCCATGAAACTGCATACAACATAACAAAAGAAATATTGAATATGAAAGATAGACCTACTGCCATTTTTGTAATGAGTAATATGATGATTTTAGGATGTATGAAAGCTTTTTATGAAGAAAATATAAGAGTTCCAGAAGATATGGCTATAATAGGTTTTGATAAAATAGATGTACTAAATATTATAGGAATGAATATAAGTTTTGTAAATGGTCCAACTATTGAAATGGGCAAAATGGGTATGAAGATACTTATTGAAAGTTTAAATAATGGAAAAGATGTTAAGGAGCTAAAGAGGATTATTTTGATGCCAAAACTTGTTTTGAAAGGTTCAGAAAAATTAGTTAAAAAGTAAATTTATTGGATATTATAAATAATTTAATATTAATTAAAATGTAACCGGTTACATTTTACTAAGGTTAATTTATGTTTAATTTAAAATAAATAAAAAGGAGATGGAAAAGATGGAATTACAAAAATATATTGATCATACTTTATTAAAACCTCAAGCAACTGAAGAGCAAATAATTAAGGTGTGTAGTGAAGCTAAAAAATACGGATTTGCTTCTGTATGTGTAAATCCATATTATACTTCATTAGTAAGAAAAGAACTTGAAGGAACAGATGTAAAAACTTGCGTAGTTATAGGTTTCCCATTAGGAGCTAATACAAAAGAAGTAAAGGCGTTTGAAACAAAACAGGCTATTGAAAATGGTGCGCAAGAAGTAGATATGGTAATAAATATAGGGGCTTTAAAAGATAAAAAATATGATGTAGTAAGAGATGATATTAAAGCAGTAGTTGATGCAGCTAAAGGAAAAGCATTAGTAAAAGTAATAATAGAAACTTGTCTTTTAACTGATGAAGAAAAGATTAAAGCATGTGAGATTGCTAAAGAAGCTGGTGCAGATTTTGTAAAGACTTCAACTGGATTTTCTACAGGTGGAGCAACAGTTGAAGATGTAAAATTAATGAGAAAAACTGTAGGACCTGATATGGGAGTAAAAGCTTCAGGAGGAGTAAGAAGCAAAGAAGATGCTGAGGCTGTTATTAATGCAGGTGCAAATAGGATAGGAGCTAGTGCTTCTGTAGCTATTGTTGAAGGAATTAAAACAGCAAATAAGGGGTATTAAAATAATAAAGGCATCTTACAAGGATATATGAAATTTGATAAATATTTAAATGTTTTTTATAGGAAAACTTGTAAGATGCTTTGTTCAAATAAGTAAAATTTTAGCACAGGGGAAAACATTTTCTGGATAGTAATTCAAATTATATTAAATCAGGAGGCAGATATGAATAAAAAATTGCTGGTTAAAAAGGCTCTTGAGGCAAAGGAAAATGCTTATGCACCTTATTCTGGTTTTAAAGTAGGGGCTGCAGTTTTAACAGAGAGTGGAAAGATATATACGGGTTGTAATATAGAAAATGCATCATATACGCCAACTATTTGTGCTGAAAGGACTGCTATATCAAAAGCAGTATCAGAAGGAGAAAGAAAAATAGTAGCTATAGCAGTTACTGGAGATTCTGAATGGACTTATCCTTGTGGCGTTTGTAGACAAGTAATAAGAGAATTTGGTGAAGATGTAACAGTAATAGTTGTAAAATCAGAAGATGAATACAGAGAATATTCCTTAAAAGAACTATTACCTTTTAGTTTTGGTCCTGAAAATTTAAAATAAATTAGGAATAATGAGGTGAATAATATGAGAATGTACGATTTGATAATGAAAAAGAGAAATGGTGAGGAATTGACAACTGAGGAAATTAATTTTTTCGTTGAAGGTTATACAAAAGGTGAAATTCCAGATTATCAGGTTTCTGCTCTTATGATGGCAATATATTTTCAAAAGATGAATAAGAGGGAAACAGCAGATTTAACAATGGCTATGGTGAAAAGTGGAGAAGTGGTTGACCTTTCAGGGATTGAAGGTATAAAAGTTGACAAACACAGTACAGGTGGTGTAGGAGATACAACGACTTTAATTCTTGGACCTATCGTTGCAGCTGCAGGAGTACCTGTAGCAAAGATGTCAGGTAGAGGTCTTGGTCATACTGGTGGTACAATAGATAAATTAGAATCATT
The DNA here is from genome assembly GCF_900142285.1 of Caminicella sporogenes DSM 14501. Lineage (NCBI taxonomy): Bacteria > Bacillati > Bacillota > Clostridia > Peptostreptococcales > Caminicellaceae > Caminicella > Caminicella sporogenes. The sequence goes on from NZ_FRAJ01000007.1 coordinate 143,891, forward strand.
TAAAGGTTTTTCAGTAGATATGCCTATTGAAAAATTTATTGAAAATGTGAATGATATAAAAATTGCAATAGGAGGACAGACAGCTAATTTAGCTCCGGCAGATAAAAAATTATATGCACTGAGAGATGTTACTGCAACAGTAGATAATATATCTTTAATTGCTAGTAGTATAATGAGCAAAAAAATTGCTTCGGGGGCAGATGCTATCGTATTAGATGTTAAGACGGGTAGTGGAGCATTTATGAAGAATGAAGAAAGTTCCTTTGAACTTGCTAAGGAAATGGTTGATATAGGAACTAATGTTGGAAGAAAAACAGTAGCTATAATAACTGATATGGATCAGCCGTTAGGTTATGCTGTTGGGAATATATTAGAAGTTAAAGAGGCTATAGAAACTCTAAAGGGAAATGGACCTTCCGATTTAACAGAACTTTGTTTGACATTAGGTTCATATATGCTTCTTTTAAGTGAGAAAGTTACGGATTTAGATGAAGCTAGAAGAATTTTAAAAGATATTATAAGATCAGGTAAGGGTATTGAAAAATTAAAAGAGCTTGTTGAGGCACAGGGTGGAGACCCAGCTTTTGTTGATAATCCGTCATTATTTGAAAAAGCAAGTATTATTGAACCTATTATTGCTTCAAAAGAAGGATATATAAAAGGAATAAAGGCTGATGATATAGGAAGGGCAGCTCTTGTCTTAGGAGCAGGACGTGAGACTAAGGAAAGTGAAATAGATTTATCAGTAGGAGTTGTTCTTCACAAAAAAATAGGAGATTATGTAAAGAAAGGTGAAGCTATTGCAACTATTCATGCTAATGATGATGAAAAGAAAAAAGTGGCTACTAAAATGATTTTGGAAGCATATGAGATAGTAAATGAAAAAGTTGAAAGAAAACCATTGATAAAAGGAATTGTTACTGAAAAAGGAATAGAAAAATTTTAAATAAAGTTTATGCAGTCGTAAATGTAAAGAGTAAAGATAGTTTTGCATTTTAGAAATTTTATTTAAATGAAAAATTATTTACTATAAAAAATTATCCTATAGAGTAGATATAAAAAAGTCTACTTTATAGGATATTTTTATGTTGTTGATGGCATGAAAATTTTATTAAAAATTTGTAAATATGAATTTAAACAAATTAAAGTTAATAATGTGAATTTACAAAAAAATTTTAAATGTAAAAAAATAGAAGCTTTTAAAATTTGCATAAATTATGTATAATAATTTGAAGGGTATATAATTTCAGTTTCCCGGGAAATATAAAATATTTAATAAGCTGTTTTTATAAGAAATAATAATAAGTTGGGGTGACATGAGTGTACATAGGAGTAGATTTAGGTGGGACAAATATTGCAGTTGGTATAGTAAGCAGAGATGGAAGTTTGAAGTATGATAAATCTATACCAACTAAAAGAGAAAGAAAGCCAGATGAGATTATAAGAGATATTATAAATGTAATTAATGAAATAATTAAAGAATATGGAGTTGAAAGAGAAACTATTAAAGCAATAGGTATAGGTATACCGGGTATAGCAGATAAAAAAGGAAATGTAATTCAGTGTGTAAATTTAAATTGGACTGATATACCACTTAAAACACCTATGGAAAAGGAATTAGGCATTCCAGTATTTATTGATAATGATGCTACTTTGGCAGGACTTGCAGAGTATGAAATAGGTGTTATGAAAGGTAAGGAAAGTGGAGTATTTATAACTCTTGGAACAGGTGTTGGCGGAGGAATTATCATAAATGGAAAAATTCATACTGGATTTAATAATGTAGGTTCTGAGATAGGACATATGATTGTTGGAGAAAATTATTATGATTGTAATTGTGGTAGAAATGGATGTTTAGAAACTTTTGCTTCGGCAACAGCACTCATAAATTATACGAGAAAGTTGATAGAAGAAGGAAATAGTGAAACAATAATAAATGAAAAAATAAATGGAGATTTAAACAAATTAAATGGCAAAATAATTATTAATGCTGCTAAAGAAGGCGATAAGTTAGCTAATAAGGCAGTAGACAGATTAGTTAAGTATCTAGCAATAGGTATCATGAATATTACAAGTGTTATCGATCCTGAAATATTTGCAATAGGTGGAGGACTTTCAAGAGCAGGAGATTTTCTTTTAGATAAAATAAGAAATGAAGTTTCAAAAAATAAATATTTTAAGGCTTTACCAGTTGGAAAAGTGGTTTTGGCAAAATTAGGAAGTGAAGCGGGTATTATTGGAGCAGCAATGCTTGGAAAGAGCAATGTAAAATAGTACAATATTTAAATTTTAGGAGGTGTATGACATTGAAAACAATAGGAGTTTTAACAAGTGGTGGAGATGCACCGGGAATGAATGCTGCCATAAGAGCAGTAGTGAGAACAGCAATTTATAATGGAATAAAAGTAATGGGAATAGATAGAGGATACAATGGACTAATCAATGGAAACATAAAGGAAATGGATTTATCTTCAGTAGGAGATATTATACACAGGGGAGGAACAGTCCTAAGAACAGCAAGATGTGAAGAATTTAAAACAGAAGAAGGAAGACAAAAAGCGCTTACAGTACTAAAAGTATTTGGAATAGAAGGACTTGTAGTAATAGGAGGAGATGGCTCGTTTCAGGGAGCACAAAAACTAAGCCATGCAGGAATAAAGACGATAGGAATACCCGGAACAATAGACAATGATTTAGCATATACAGACTATACAATAGGATTTGATACAGCACTAAATACAGTACTGGATTCAGTAAGTAAAATAAGAGATACATCTGCATCACATGGAAGAGCAAACATAATAGAAGTAATGGGAAGACACTGCGGAGATATAGCACTTTACTCAGGACTTGCAGGAGGAGCAGAAAGTATAATAGTACCGGAAGAAGATTTTGACATAGACAGTATATGTAAGAAATTAATACAAGGAAAAAATAGAGGAAAACTTCACAGTATAATAATGCTGGCAGAAGGGATAGGAAATGCATTTGAGCTTGGAAAAGAAATAGAAGAAAAGACAGGAATAGAAACGAGAGTAACAATACTTGGACACGTACAAAGAGGAGGAAGTCCTACAGCATTTGACAGAATACTTGCAAG